>JAAXXA010000569.1 GCA_013334735.1 Bacteroidota bacterium | reverse complement strand
TTGGAGTGGCCGATGATGTAAGCACTGCATCCCCCGAACATTTTAGGAATATTGTTGTTCCGTTTGAGTGAGGATTTATAAAAGTAATTGAACCTGTACCGCTTATTGATATTGAGCTATAATTTTTTATAAAATTTTGAGCGCCACCTAAATCAATATTTGTATTTCCTGAAGAAACTATTAACGCGCCATCAACTCCTGTACCTCCGAATTTGCTGCTGCTTGCAGGCGCCTGCCAAGTACCTACTCCTGAAGCATCGGAGGTTAAAACATTACCAGCAGTAGGAGAAGTAGTAAGTTTTAATCCTGTACTTTCCACAGTCCCCGCTACTGTTAGCTTTGAATTTATTCCTGCCGTAAGTCCTATACCAACATTACCGTCTATGCTTCCATAAAACATAGTTCCTGTACCGATATCAGAAATTGGTCGGGTAATTCCCGCATCATGCAGATCATTATTTGCAACAAGATTACTATCACAATCAGCAGTTTTTATTTCGATACCATAAATATGTGTATTACCGTTGCCTTTCCTTAATGTATTGCTTTGAATGTTATTGTGATCACAATCATCAATAAGAATCATTCCTGAAAATGAAGGTAAAAATTTTCCATTATCAAATATTGCATTTGAGGTGATAATATTATTAGACGCGTGCCAAAGATAAATACCCTCACTGATACTAGTCTGCACAGCATTGCCTGATATTGTATTATTAGAAGAAGAATAAAGACGTATGCCATTACCATTATTTTTAACAGTATTACCGGTTATACTGTTGTTATCAGATAAGTATATATGAATACCCTGACTTCTGTTATCCTGAACAATATTGCTTACTACAGAATTGTCAGAAGATAAATATATTACAATTCCACTTTCAGGAGTATTTCCTTGGGCAATATTTCCTGTTATTGTATTGTTGAATGAATTAAAGATACATATACCATTGTAACTATTACGGAAGGTGTTATTAATTATGGTACTATTAGCGCCGGCATCAAGTTTTACACCCTCGTAACCGAAATTCTCTACTATGAGATTTTGAATATTAGCGCCTGCTTTTGCTGATGCTCCTGTCCCTGAGCCGACAGTAATAAAAGAAATTCCACGCCCTTGCGAACAACTGGTTCTGTTTCCGTCTAACCTTAAATTTGAAACAGAGATATTTTCATTACCAGCTATAGTATTTGAGTTGACTATTGCCATTACACCATTAGTACCATCCTTAACTTTAATTATAGTACTTGCTCCTGACCCAATTAAAGATTTGTCGGATGCCATAGAAATAGATCCGTCAATTTCAAACAATCCCTCAGTAAGATAGACACAATTAGCAACACCTAAAGCGGTATTGATTTCAGTCTGGTCTGAAGTTCCATCGCAAATATAATCGGCATTGGCTTTAATATCCGCGGGTGCATTGCTTGCAGCTACTACAATAAAGGCGTCTTTGTAAGAACCTACACTTGTAGCCAGTCTTACCCACTGATCAGGAGTAGAAGCTGTATCCCAGTAATAAAAACCAGCAGATGTAATATCGCCAAAGGGTACGGAATCAAATACTAATAAACTGTTTACAGGATTTTGTATGGTTGTAACATCAGTAGTACTTAATAATTTTACTCTAGGTATCCGCATTCCCTGATTTGTACTGCTAACATCAAGTATAGCCGAAACATTGGCAGAACTGCCGGTATTATTAATGGCTACGCGTTGAGAAAATGAGTTAAATGTACACAGTGATAAACAAAGAGTAAAAAAAAGTAAAAAGTTAACCTTTCGATATTTTAATATTTTAATAATCATAAGTTTTATATTTTTGATTACAAATTTACAAATTTATTCTTTTTTAGATTTAATACCTCGAAGTTCTGCTTCGTAGTCATTTATTAGTGCATATAATATTATTACATATTAAGCATTAGTTGTATTATCACCAACAATTAGTGAGCATAATTATAACTTGAAAAATCTCAATTTTTGGTACTGTAATTTATCTATAATAGTATGCTTTGGCTGACCAAACGGTATAGGTTGGGTAATCAACAACAACTCCGGATAAAAATCCGCAATTTGGATCAACGACAACAGTAGTACTTCCGTCCCATGTAAATTTTAATCCTATAGTAGCATTTCTTGACCCTGCAGAACTACCCGATAAATATCCTTCTAGCTTGCCTCCATCAAGTATAACTTCACCGGCTACTTGGTCTTGGCTAGCTAAAAACTTGCCCGAAATTACAATTCTTGTAGTGCCAGTAGGAACTGTAAAATTTCCGCTAGTTATTTCTTCTGATGAAATAAAATAGGTTCCATAAGTATTTGTGGAAGTTGGAGTTTCCCATGTAGCAGCACCATTAGCGTCAGAAGTTAAGACTTTATTTAAACCGGCACCTGTTGTTATTTTCAAAGCAGTAGCAGTAATAGTCCCGTTTACATCTAAAGCAGTTTGTGGAGTTTTTGTTCCGATGCCTACATTGCCATTAATTGTCATACCTCCCTGATAAATGTTATTTGCAGGAACAATATTAAAATCGGTTTTGCCTGAAGTCATTACTCTGTTGCCTGTGCCGCTATTAGTAACTGCTACAAACATTCCGTTACCATAAGTTACAAATAGCCAATCATTAGTGGCGGCGCTAATTCTGGAAGTCCAGTTAATTCCATCAGGAGAGGTCATTACTGTATTAACATTGGTACCATCAGCCCAGGA
>JAAXXA010000568.1 GCA_013334735.1 Bacteroidota bacterium | reverse complement strand
GATAAAATTGAGCGCAAAACAATACAAACATTATCATTTAACGGTGATATAAATATTTCTTCAAAATGGAAAGTAGGCTTAAGATCGGGCTACGATTTTGAACAAAAACAGTTTACTTATACTTCTGTAAACATATACAGAGACCTGCATTGCTGGGAATTGGTTTTTAACTGGATCCCTACCGGTTTTCGTAAAAGTTACGACCTTACTATTCGCGTAAAAGCATCGGCTTTACAAGATTTGAAACTTACCAAGAAAAAAGATTTCAGGGACAATTAGCGATTGTATAAAAATTATTACGTTTATAAAAAGGTAATCGGTAATCAGTAAAAACGGTAATCGGTAAAAATGGTAATCGGTAATCGGTAAAAATGGTAACCGGTAAAAAAGTAATCGGTAATCGGTAAAAATGGTAATCGGTATTAGGTAAAATGGTAAGCAGTAATTTTTAAATAATACAGATTTCTGATTATTGAATAATGTGAATCAAAAGCAAAAGCTAAATTTTCTAAGTGTTTTTTATCAATTGCACTGAGAGTTGTTGCTTTTATGTCCCCTTGAGCGAAGCGTCGCATTGAACCTGTCGAAATTTCATAGGGTAATCTGGTGGTCATGGTGAGCTGTCATGCTGAGCGTAGTCGAAGCACGAATCATGACTGCGTTTAAGTATTTTTTAATTACAAAAATAATTTATTCAACCCTTGATTAGCATGAATAAAGATTACCTTAAAAAATAATCCGTTTTTTATAATTTCAGATATGTAAGAAAAAAATCGTAACTTTGCACTACATTTCAAAGGGGTTGACCGGATTTGACAGCAGGTTGAGTTGGAGTGTAAGCATGCCGGGCGTTGTGAACATGGCCCGTAAAACCTAATTCTCAAGCCACATAAATGGCAACGATTACAATTACGCTTTAGCTGCTTAATACAATTATTAAGCACGAGCTGTTTCCCCGGAAACCTCTCTCAACGGTGTCCGGTGTGAAGCATCGCAAATGTTGAGATAAGCTGCATAGATTCCCGATGTGCGGACGAAAATTTCAGGGAATAAGGAAATAGTTGGATTGCTTTTTTCCGGCTGCTTCTCGAAAACCAAGTAAAAGCTAAGCATGTAGAAAGCATTTTGGCTGCTTGTTTGGACGAGGGTTCGACTCCCTCCAACTCCACAAATGAAAACCGTAATTACTTATTTATATAGTAGTTGCGGTTTTTAAATTTTCAGTACACACAAATATCTGGTTTGTTATTATGTTTTTATCCTTTCATGTCCTTTTTGTTAGTACCCTCATCAGCTTTGTTAAGTCTTATTTAAAACCTATTTGTTTGCGTTCGCTTTGCTCTATCTGTTGCTTGTCTTTATTGAGTAAATAATTCAATGCTTCGTAAATGTCTTTAAATTGTTTGTTGTATTTACTTTCGAGTTCTTTTAGTTTATCAGTTAAATCTTTGTGAGTTAAAGCGTATTGCCTCATAAACACAAAGGCTCTTACAATTAAAATGTTTACTTCTATGGCTTTAGGGCTATTCAATACACTGGCAAGCATCGCAACTCCTTGTTCTGTAAAAGCAAAAGGCAAATATTTACTGTGTTTCCCCTTTCCTGTTTCTAAGGACGCAATTTGCGACCTTAAAGCAATGTTTTCATTTGGTGTAAGTTCAAACATAAAATCAGAAGGAAAACGTTTAATATTACGCCTTACAGCTTCTTTTAATCGTTTTGTTTCGGTTTCATATAATTCGGCAAGGTCGAAATCTAACATTATCTTTTGACCTCTTATTTCGTAAATTTTACTTTGAATAGTTTGTATTTGCATTACGATTTTATTTTTCTTATGAATTGTCAATTAAAGACAAATATTCAAATATAAAAAAATAACAATCCTTTTTTTTATGCTAAATTTGTTGAGAAAAAGTTGGTGATGAAATGGCTGCTTTGAAAGAAAAATTAGCTGCAAATTCTGAAAAAAATAAAGAAGTCGAGAGCAATTAAATTGCAGAAGATTGCTTAAAAATTGTAAAAAATAAAAGCTACAATTTTAATTTGTAGAACCCATACTTAGAAATAAATATTATTTTATTTGGTAAATTCAATAATATTATTTTATTTTGTAGCTGCTATACTTTGAAATAAATTTGAAAACAACTTTAAAACATATTGCCGAAATACAGACAGGACTATTTGCAAAAACAGTATCAAATGGAGATATAGTATCTCTGCAAGCAAGGCATTTTGATGAATATGGACAATTGATTGCAGAACTTCACCCCGATCTGAAAGCTGATAAAATTGCCGAAAGACATCTGTTAAAACATGGAGACGTTTTGTTTGCTGCAAAAGGCAATAAAAATTTTGCCGCATACTATGAAAGTAAAAACCTGCCGGCGGTGGCATCTACATCATTCTTTGTAATCCGGATGAAAGAAGAATATCACAATTTAATATTGCCTGGATTTTTAGTTTGGTTTATAAATAATCCAGAAACTCAAAAATTCCTAAAAGATAATGCAATTGGTAGTTCAATTGCTTCCATTTCAAAAGCGGTATTGGAGGAATTGGAAATCTCCATTCCTGACCTGCAAAAACAAAAAACGATTTTAAAAATAATTCAACTTAGGAATGCAGAGAAAAAAATAATTCAACAAATTCAAATACTTAAAGAAAAACAAATTCAACAAAAAATAATTAACGCTCTAAAATAATTGCAATGACTAAAAA
>JAAXXA010000567.1 GCA_013334735.1 Bacteroidota bacterium | reverse complement strand
ATGTGCTTTTGCCTTAATAAAATAATCATTTTTCTTAGCATCAATAAGTAATTTAAATTCTACAGGTAAGTTTTTTAAAAAAGTATCATATTTAGCTATACACTGTTCATTGAATCCTAAATCTTTAAGTTCTTTTGCAATATCATAAGTTACAAATTCTTTTTGCATTTAATCACCACTAAGAATATTTTCTAAAAGCTTAATACGAGCTTTCATCTTTTTCATTTTCTTATCTACGTCAGATTTTAAAATATATGGTATATCATTTTCAAACCATTTTATCTCATGACATGTCAGGTTTATAGAATCGAAATTAAGAAAACTTCCTATTTTCGCATCATTTTCATTGATTTGTAACCATATCTTTTTAGGTAAATCATTCATCTTTTTACACCACAAGGATTACCATTTATAAATACATAAAATTTTAAAAGATTTTCATATGATATTAGACTAATCCATGGACCTAAATAAACACCACTAACATTTTGTTGTGTTATAACATATAATGTTCCAGACTCAATATGTCTAATTTTTAATCCAATGAGTGTTTCTTCCATATCATAAGGAACATATGTTGGTTCTGGAATAATTCTATGTTCAAAAACAGAATCAAAATAGGGTTTATAATCTCTTATCCAATCTGACCAGGTTTTAGTACGCATTTCACAATTAATTACATTACCATCTGCATCGTATTTAAATTGTGATATTAATTTTGCTATTTGTGTATAACGTTCTCTACCTTTCATTTTTTTTAATCCTTAATTTCTTTAATATTTAATTTTTTTATAACCTGTGTCAGATAAATTCTATAAATGAATTCATATTCTAAGAATTCTTCTTCATTCATACCATATTCAGTTTCACCTTTTATTTCTAATTCATTAATCCTAATTTGATCATATTTATTAGTTATCATTTAACTCACAATTATATGCTCATTTTTAACTATTTTAATTAGATTATTATAATGCATTATAGTTTGATTTAATTTAACTCTTTCGTTTTCTGTATCTATTCTAGCTTTTAATAAAGAATCTATATCTTTTGAATATTTAACTAAATTAGCTATAGTCGAAAAGACAATAGACATGCAACAAGAATATAATACTACAAAGACTAATATTGCTGTTTCATTGAAATCATGTGGTTTTCCATTAAATAATGTTGCCATTGGTATTACAAGACCAAACATTACCATTGGAAACATACATACCATACTTGCTATTAACCATTTTTTCATTTATTTTCCTCCATTGTACCAGGCATTATTAAAGGATCGTCGTATTTCTGCATACTTGGAAACAAGTTCTTTCTACCTTCATCTTTTATCTCCTGCTTTTCTGCAAGTTTAAATAGTTCTTCACCCATATCATTTATTAAGTCACTATCTAGTTCTTTCTTATTATTTTTATCACTGCAATAACCCCTTGCCAATGCCTGTAGTATTTCACTTTTATTTTTTTTAATTATTATTTTTTCCATTTTATCTCTTTCATTTAATTTGTTCTACGAGAAGGACTCGAACCTCCGACCTATCAGGCGCGAACTGATACTCTACCAAACTGAGTTATCGTAGAAACCTTATTTGTTCTGTAAATGGGAGTCGAACCCACATCTCGGCCCTTTCGGTCCGTATCTTACCATTAGAATGATTACAGAAACCATTTTAATATTTAAATTTTTTCTTTGTTTTATTATATTGCTTAATAAATTCGACTACAGCCATCCATGTTCCTTGTATTTTTGTATTATATTGTTTTAACTTAAAATCTAATAATACATCACCAATTTCTATATAAGTTGTAGTAATTTTACACAAAGTACCCCAATAACGATTACTTTCGCCTATTTTTTCAATTGCATTTATTACTGGCATTAGCCAATCCCAGGATGAATCATAAAATAATACAAGTTGAAGTCCAGGAAAATCAGGCAAATCCCATGCAATAGAACCTAATGCATTTGTTGGTTTGCCACCCATAAATTCAGCAATTAATATATTGTTTTTAATTATCTTTTCGTCTTGTTTCATAATTATTACTCCTATTAAAAAAGAAACGAGACTACAACCTTTAACAGTCACAGTCTCGTCGAACTAGAGTTTCTAGCTCTAGTGGTATCTAATTAATTAGACTTGGATTATATTTGACACATTCAAACACAGGTGTTGTTACACCATAATCAATATCAAATTCAAATAGAGATTGCGCAATTAAACAATTGTCTATTGTATTAGGTTTAAAAAACTCACAATTTTCAAAACATAAACAATGTTTAGCATGTGTTCCTTTTAAGTCTTCTCTTACAGATACTTCTTTACCATGATGTTCATACTTAATAATTTTATTCATTTTATTCCTTTATTGTTATTTGTGTTGGACCAGCACATAAATCAAATATAGCAAATTTCCAAAAACCCATTTGTTTTATTAATTTTTTATGTGATTCAATACTATAAAATTCAATTCTAGCTTGTTCGCTCCATTTATGAAAAACTACATCATAACTAAACATTTTGTTTTTGTTTGGCTTATAACCATATTGTCGCCATAGGTTATAATACATTGTTTCCATTTGTGAATCAATACTATCTGTAGTATTTATTCTCTTTATTATACGGTGATTAATCTTTTCTAACGTTCTCATATTCTTTATTAATAATGG
>JAAXXA010000566.1 GCA_013334735.1 Bacteroidota bacterium | reverse complement strand
TGTTTCAGGAAGATGCCGATCATTTTCTTTCACTTATATATTCTACTACAGTATATTCGGAACGGGCAGATAATATTATTTCAATTCCTGACCAAAATATAAACACAAATTTTGATATTCCCATGTTGGGACCGATACCTTTAAATGATAGCGTTTCCATACCTTACTCAGATAATTACACATTTGTTTCTCCCAATAATGAACGATTCGATAGTATATTTTTAAAAACATGCAACATAGTATTTAATATAAACGGAGATATTAACCATAATGCTAAGATAAAGATTAGTATTCCAAGCGCAAAAAAGAACGGAACTTCATTCCAAAAAACTATTGATTATAATTATTCCGGTAGTGTCCCCGTTATTGTAAACAGCGCTTTTTCTTTAGATGGATACACTATATATTTAGTTACGGGTAATCAACTTGCAATAAATTTTGTTATTACATTCTATGGTGATGGGAATACTGATAATTCTCCATATAGTATAAACATGGGGGAATCTATTCAATCTATAAAATTTAGAAAGATCTTTGGATATTTAGGACAACTACCTTTTAGCTTCAAACAGGATTCAATTGATATTGGAATTAACAGTAATAATATTCTGGGATCAATTACATTTACCAGCCCTAAGTTAACTATAAAAGCTAATAACGGAATAGGGGTTCCAATTAATATTACATTTGACCTTTTGGAAGCAATTTCTTCCAATAATTCTGTTGCAATAAATTGTACCGAGTTAAATCCTTTTCATATTGCAGCTCCTACTTTTGCTCAAACCGTTACTTCATCATTTGAACTTAATAATACAAACATACATCCTAATATTGTTGATGCTCTTAATATGTCGCCTGCGCCAAAGTATATTAACTTTCATGCTAATGCTTTATTTAATCCAATTGGAGATCCGGCTGCTAAAAATTTTGCTATAGATTCTAGCAAAATTGCATTAGATATGGAGTTAGAGTTACCTCTTGAAGGTAAAATTCCAATTTTTGAACTTCAGGATACTGTTGATATGGATCTTGGAAAAGAACTGGAAAATCTGGAGTGGATACTTTTCAAAATCAGCACTACCAACGGGTTTCCTATCGATGCTACTGTTCAAGTATATTTTGCTGATTCATTAAATGTAAAACTCGATTCACTTATTGTCCCTTTAGAACAGCTTATAAGCTCCGGTGTTGTTGGCGCCAATGGTAAGGTTGTAACTCCTACAACAAAGGCTACATCAGTACGTATAGAAAAAAATCGTTTGGATAATCTTGTAACAACTAAAAAACTATTTATCTACGCCAAGTTAAATTCTGCAAATAATGGCGCAACAACGATTCGAATTTATTCCGATTATACTATTGATGTAAAAATTGGAGTACAAGCTCAGGCAAAAGTTAATTTTTAATATTAATTAGTATGTGTAAAGTTAGAAAGTTCATAAAGTTAGAAAGTGAAAAGTAATAAAATTTAATTACCATGAAAAATAAATTATATAAACTTATAAGCGCATTATTTATACTTGTATTATTTTATGCAGGAAATGCCTTTTCGCAAGAGGATTTAACCATTCATTTGATGCCTGTTATTCCACAGTCTAATTATACAAATCCGGCTTTTATGCCCTCGGCAAAGATTCATGTTGGATTTCCTGTGATGTCTTCTTATTACTTTGGCTTGAGCCATAGTGGTTTCACTTATAAGGATATAGTTAAGAGGTTGCCTAATGATTCTCTCGAAATTACTATGGATAATATGATTGACAAGCTTGGAAAGAAAAATTACTTGTCTGCAAATATCATGGAAGAGTTACTATCATTCGGGTTTAAAGTAAAAAAGAATTATTTTAGTTTTAGTCTTACTGAAAAAGTATCATTCAGATTTAGTTATCCTCGTGATTTGTTATCGCTTGTGTGGAAAGGTAATGGTCAATTTGTTGGCAATACTGCAGATTTTAGCGGAATTGGCATAAATGTTATTCATTACAGAGAATATGCTGTTGGATATGCAAGAGAATTTACACCAAAGATAAATGTCGGTATTAGACTTAAATTTTTACAGGGACTAATGAATGTATCAACAAAGAAAAACGACATATCAATAAATATTGATGGAAATGATTTCGCGCATACCGCAACAACTGATTTTCTTATAAATATGGCATTGCCCGAAGGAGTACAAGATCCGCTTGATACAAATAAAAATACGAAATCAAATTTTGATTTTGCAAAATACATTACAAATATGCAAAATAAGGGCTATGGCTTTGATATCGGTGGTTCATATAAATTAAATGAAAAAATAGCATTTGGCGCCAGCCTTATTGATTTTGGATTCATCCACTGGACTACTAATGTTCATAATTACTCAAATACGGTAGAATCATTCAAATTCGACGGACTTGATATAAACGAATTTTTCAACAGCGATTCCACACAAGCCGGTGGTATGGAAAATTTAGCTGATTCTATTTCAGAAATCTTCAAACCTGTTAAAACTCAAAACGATTACTGGGCTTCGCTTCCTGCAAAATTATATCTTACAGCTATTTATTCTCTTACACCTCATGATAAAGTAGGATTGTTGATACGCAACGAATTTTTTAACAAAAGTATTCATCCTTCGTTAACACTTTCATATAATAAATGGTTTTTTAAAGCTTTAAGCGCTTCTGCCAGCTATTCGATTATGAATAGGGGATTTGCCAACATTGGTTTTGGACTTG
>JAAXXA010000061.1 GCA_013334735.1 Bacteroidota bacterium | reverse complement strand
TCAAATCTTGCATTCTCAGCAGGCAATTTCCCGGTTAATTCAGGTTGGTCTAGTGATTTATGCTCTTCCTCTAGTTTGAATTTTACAAATCCTTCACAAGGTTGGCGTTCACTCCCTATTTCATCTTGGTCATATAATATTTCATCAAATCTTTTAGTTGAAGCAAGTTTTTCAAATACTACACATGCTGGAACGCCCTGGACTAATGGAGGTATTTGGTTTTATTGGTCTCCTGGTCGTTACGCTCATTGCTGGTCATGGAGCGGTTGCTCCTATTCAGCTAGTGGCGGCTCCCCCGCTTATGGTGGTAATACTCCTAACTTGGCTTTGGATATATATACTGCACCGGCTTGTACTACACCCGGTACGGTATCAGGTTTAGGCTCCTCTAGTGTTACAGGTACAGGCGCGCATTTATCATGGAACACACCTTCTGGTTCGCCAACTCTTAGCTATTATTATGAAGTTCATAGAGCATCAGATAATGCTACTGTGATATCGCTTACAAATACTTCTAATCTCTACGCTAATGTGAGCGGTTTAAGTAACTGTACACAGTATTATTTCCGTGTTTTTGCTTATACCACTTGCGATGGTTCTCAATCAGCTGTTTGGTCATCAAATTCTTACTTTACTACAATAAATTGCTGTAGCGCTCCTTCAAACGAATCTTGTTCGGGAACTTCAATCGGTGGTTTGCCATATAGTTATTCGGGTAGTCTCGGTTGCACAGATGATTGTTCAGGACGACCGTATAATGATGTATTCTTTAGGTATATTTTTAACTACAGCGGATCATATACTGCAGATATGTGCGGTAGCGAGGTTGTTACTTACATGAGAGTATATTCGGGTTCTTGTTGCGGTTCTCTTGTAGGTTCTGATGACGATGCTTGTGGTGGAGGCGCCCCAACTTATACCTTTTCAATGAATTCAGGGACCACTTACTATTTTGAATGTGGCAGCTACGGTTCAGGCGACCCCGGAAATCAATCCTATTCTTTTAACTTGGCAATGAACTGTAACAACGCCAGCGTACCCAATGGTCTATGGAGTTCTGTTACCGGACAAACATCAGCATCATTATATTGGAACGCCAGTAGTAGCGGTACGCCTACAATTTATTATTACTGGGAAGTTCAGACATCAGGCGGTTCGTATGTAGATGACGGTTATGCAGGATCTGGAACATCTGCTAATGTGAACGGTTTATCTTGTGGTACACAGTATCGTTTTAAAGTCCAGGCATATAATTGTAGCACATATTCATCTTGGTCATCATATAGCTATTTTACCACAAGTTCTTGTTGTGTAGTAGCCGGAACGCCAAGCACTCCATCTCCTTCGTCATCTACTATCTGTCAGGGAAGCGCAAATACAAGTTACACTACTTTTGCATCTGATGCCGATAACTACACATGGACGGTATCAGGAGGTAACAGTATTTCAGGTACAGGTACAACAGGAACTGTAACGTGGGCTCCGGGTTATTCAGGCACTGCAACAGTGAGTGTTAGAGCCAATGGGTGCGCAGGTAATTCATCTACGGTATCTACAAACGTGTTTGTAACGCCAACAGTAGGCACGCCAAGTACGCCAACCCCTTCGGTTACATCTATTTGTCAGGGAAGCGCAAATACAAGCTATACTACTTCTGCCACTAATGCCACCAGCTACAACTGGACGGTTACTGCGCCTAATAGTATTTCAGGTACAGGTGCTACGGGAACTGTAACTTGGGATCCCTCTTATTCAGGTTTAGCGACAGTTAGCGTAACAGCCACAGGATGCGGGACATCGTCTGCTGCATCTACTACTGTAATGGTAAATCCAACACCAACTTTAACAATAACCGACCCTGCCGCGGTATGCGCTCCGGCAACGGTTAATCTCACAGCAGCAACCGTTACGGCAGGCTCTACGGTAGGACTTGCTTTAACATACTGGACGGATGCTTTAGCAACGATTTCTTACCCAACTCCCGCCACAGCAACAGCAGCTACTTATTATATTAAAGGAACTGTACCCGGTACAGGATGTTATGATATTAAACCTGTAATTGCAACGGTAAATCCTTTACCTGACGCTGCTGGAATAATAAACGGTACATCTCCTGTTTGTCAGACGCAAACAGGTGTTTCTTATTCTTTAGGCGCTATTAATAATGCCACAACTTATACATGGGCTTATACAGGCGCGGGGGCTACAATATCAGGCTCTACAAACCCCATGACAATAGATTTTGCACCTACTGCCACTTCAGGTGATCTTACAGTAAAGGGCAATAACAGTTGCGGTGATGGTTCAACATCCCCTGCATATCATATAACAGTTAATACTGTACCTAATATACCCGGCGCTATTACTGGTCCTACAACAGTTTGTCAGGGTCATAGTGGCGATGCTTATAGTGTAGCCGGTGTTACAGGCGCTACGGGATATATATGGACGTTACCAAGCGGAGCAACAATAGCTTCGGGTACTAATACAAATTCAATTACTGTTAACTATTCTACAGGCGCATTTTCAGGAAACATAACTGTTGCCGGTACAAATGATTGTGGAACAGGTCCGGTATCGGCAAATTATGCAATAACTGTAGATCCATTACCTGATGCAGCCGGTACAATTACCGGTCCTCTAAGTGTTTGCCCCGGGCAGAGCGGTCTTTCATATTCCGTGCCTGCTGTTGCCAATGCACTAAGTTATACTTGGGCATATTCCGGTGCAGGAGCAACTATAAACGGCTCTACAAACCCCGTAACCATTGATTTTACAACTACCGTAACACCGGGTAATTTAACGGTTTATTGTACCAACGCCTGTGGTAATGGAGTGGTTTCACCTCCTTATGCTGTATTATTAGATTCTCCGGCTGGTCCTGCAGGCGCAATTTCAGGTCAGACTACAGTTTGCCAGGGCGAGAACGGTGTTTCATACAATGTTCCTGCAATTGCTTTTGCTACAGGATATATTTGGACACTTCCCGGTGGAGCAACGATTGCTACGGGCGCAAATACAAACACGATTACTGTAAACTATTCTACAACAGCTGTATTAGGAGATATAACAGTTCAGGGCTTTAATGCCTGTGATAGCGGAACAATATCAGCTAATTATCCCATAACAGTAAATCCATTACCTGACGCAGCCGGAATTATTACAGGAATTGTTGCCGGATCAGATACTGTTTGCGTAAGCGAATCCGGTGTTTCATATACAGTACCTGCTATTACCGGCGCCTTAAGTTATACTTGGACTTATTCAGGCACAGGGGAAACAATTTCAGGCACAACAAATCCCGTATCCATTGATTTTTCAGCTTCTGCAACATCGGGTAATCTTACTGTGTCAGGTACTAATGGTTGTGGAAATGGAATTGCATCGGCTAACTATCCTATAAGTGTAACACCTTTACCCGATCCCGCCGGTACAATTACCGGTTCTGATACGGTTTGTCAGGGACTAAGTAATGTTTCTTATTCTGTACCAAATATTAACAGCGCTACATCATATACTTGGGCATATTCGGGTGCAGGAGCTACAATATTAGGTTCAACAGATTCTGTAACAATTAATTTTACTGTTACTGCAACCCCAGGTAATTTAACGGTTTTTGGTGTAAATGTTTGCGGTGTGGGGACAGTGTCTGCAAATTACCCGATAGCAATTGATTCTTTACCTGATGCTGCCGGTACAATTACAGGTAATGATACTGTTTGCCAGGGGCAGACTACCGTTTCTTATCATATTCCTCCGATTGCTTATGCCACAGGATATTCATGGTCGCTGCCAACAGGAGCAACAATAACTTATGGCGCTAATACGGATTCAATTACAGTTGACCTTTCAAACGGCGCTTTATCTGGAGATATTGCCGTTTATGGTACAAATGCATGCGGAAACGGAGTTACATCGGCTAATTTTCCTGTAACCGTAAATTTATTGCCAGATACTGCCGGAATTATCTCCGGAGTTGATACGGTTTGTGTAAGCCAAACGGGTGTTTTATATTCTGTTCCGCCTATTGACAGCGCAAAAACCTATACATGGGCTTATACCGGTACAGGCGCTACAATATCAGGCACTACAAATGCTGTAACCATTGATTTTTCAGCTTCTGCAACATCAGGCAATTTAACAGTAAAAGGTACAAACCCATGCGGTGATGGAATTGCATCAGCTAATTATGCGATAAGTGTAACACCTTTGCCCGATCCTGCCGGATTAATTACCTCAGTTAATGATACAGTTTGTCAGGGTCAAAACGGCGCTTCTTACTCTGTAACAAATATTAACAGCGCTACAAGTTATACATGGGCATATTCAGGCGCGGGAGCTACTATATCAGGTTCAACAAATCCTGTAACCATTAATTTTTCTGTTACTGCCTCCCCAGGTAATTTAACGGTTACAGGTGTTAATGTATGTGGCGCAGGAACTGTATCTGCTGATTATCCAATAGGTATTGATTCGTTACCTGTTGCTGCCGGTACAATTATCGGTTCTGATACGGTTTGTCAGGGGCAGACTACTGTATCTTATCATATTCCTCCAATTGCTTATGCCACGGGATATTCATGGTCGCTGCCGGTAGGAGCATCAATAACTTATGGCGCAAATACTGATTCTATTACAATTGACCTTTCTACAACCGCTTTATCGGGAGATATTGTTGTTCATGGCACAAATGCATGTGGAAACGGAGTTGCATCGGCTAATTACCCTGTAACAGTAAATCCATTGCCAGTAGCAGCCGGTGCTATTACAGGTCCTCTCAAAGTATGCCAAGGGCAAACCGGCGTTTTATACTGGGTTCCCGTTATTACTAATGCTACGGGATACAACTGGACGCTACCAACAGGAGCAACTATAGTAATGGGCGCTAATACTGATTCTATTACTGTTGACTTTTCGAAAAGCGCTTTAACAGGAAACTTTGCAGTATATGGCACTAATGATTGTGGAAATGGAATAGTATCACCTAATTTTTTAGTATCTGTTGATATTTTACCTTATGATGCAGGAACAATTACGGGTCCTGATACTGTTTGTCAGGGACAGAACATAGCTTCATATTCTGTACTTCCTATTACAGGAGCATTAAGTTATGAATGGGCGTATTCAGGCACGGGAGCTACTATTTCAGGTTCAACAAACCCTGTAAACATTAGCTTTTCGACTACAGCAACACAGGGTATTTTAACAATTTTCGGAAGAAATGCCTGTGGTGACGGAGTTGTGTCGGCTGATTTTCCGATTTTCATGAAACCATTACCTGATGCTGCCGGTACAATTTCCGGCAATGACACTGTTTGTCAGGGTCAAACCAGCGTATCTTATACGGTTCCGGCAATTACCGAAGCTACAGGATACTCATGGTCGTTACCCTTTGGCGCCTCTATTGTTTGGGGAGCAAATACAGACTCAATTACAGTTGATTATTCTGTTACAGCTTTATCAGGAAATATAACTGTTGCCGGTACAAATGATTGTGGAAACGGAATTATATCTGCTAATTATGCAATAACAGTAGATCCATTACCTGTTGCGGCAGGAGTCATCACAGGGGACGATACTGTTTGTGTAAGTGAAGCCGGTGTTTCATATTCAGTCCCATCGATAGCTAACGCAGCCGGTTATATATGGGAATATTCCGGTACGGGAGCAACAATATCTGACTCAACAAGTTCGATGACCATTGATTTTTCAGCTTCTGCAACATCCGGTAATCTTACTGTAAAAGGCATAAACGACTGCGGTAATGGAGTTATATCGGCTAATTATGCCATTGTAGTAATACCTTTGCCTGATCCTGCCGGAGTAATTACCGGTTCAGATACAGTTTGTCAGGGACAAAACACTGTTTCTTACTCTGTACCGAATATTTTTAGCGCTACAAGTTATACATGGTCATATTCAGGCGCAGGGGCTACAATATCCGGTACAACCAATCCTGTAAGCATTGACTTTTCGGTTAATGCATCCCCCGGCAATTTAACGGTTATAGGAGTAAATGACTGTGGTGTCGGCGTAATATCAGCTGATTATCCAATATTAATAGATTCATTGCCTGTTGCTGCCGGATTAATTTCAGGTAGCGATACTGTATGTCAGGGGCAAAACGGTGTTTCATATACTGTTCCGGCAATTCCTTATGCCACGGGTTATGTTTGGTCGTTACCCACGGGAGCAACAATAGCTTCGGGAACTAATACAAACTCAATCATAGTCGATTATTCAACTATAGCATTATCAGGAAACATAAAGGTTTACGGAACAAATTTCTGTGGTAATGGAATTATATCTGCCGATTATCCGGTTAAAATTAATCTGTTGCCCGATGCTGCCGGAGATATTTCAGGACAATATTTGGTTTGTAAAGGACAAGCAGATGTTCCATATACGGTTCCACCTATTGATAGCGCCCTAACTTATACTTGGTCATATTCAGGTACAGGAGCTACAATATCAGATTCATCAAACTCGGTTACTATTGATTTTTCAGCTTCTGCAACTTCCGGTAATCTGACAGTAACTGGCACCAACGCGTGCGGTAATGGAATTGTATCATCTGATTTTGCTATAATTTTGATGACAGTACCTGATTTAGCAGGCGCTATTACCGGTACCACTCCTGTTTGTCAGGGACAAAACGGTGTTTCTTATTCTTTAACTGATGTTCCGGGCGCTGTAAGCTATACATGGTTATATTCAGGCACTGGAGCTGAAATAATAGGTTCGACAAACCCTGTAATAATTAATTTTGCAACTGATGCAACTTCAGGTAACCTCACGGTAATGGGTACTAATGCTTGCGGTAATGGAACTGTTTCGGCTGACTTCCCAATAGCTTTGGATCCTTTACCCGAATCGGCAGGCGCAATTACAGGTACAGATATTCTTTGTCAGGGACAGGATAACCTTACTTATACAATTCCTGCAATTGCTAATGCATCAGGATATATTTGGACTTTACCTGACGGAGCTACAATAACTTCCGGAGCTAATACAAACTCAATTACAATTGATTATTCTGACATTGCAATATCAGGAAACATAACTGTTTTAGGTATAAATAACTGTGGAAACGGAGATACATCAGAATATGCAATAACTGTAAATCCATATCCTGTTGTTTATGCAGGCAATGATACAATTAAATGTGAAGGTGATTATATAACTCTTTCTGCTACGGGCGGTCAATTATATGTATGGAATACAGGCGATTCTACTCAATCTATTACTATTATCCCTTCAGGAACTTCTATCTATTCTGTTACTGTTACTGATGATAAAGGTTGTTTTGCTTCGGACGAAGTTTTAGTAACTATTAAACCTTTGCCTTTAATTTCTCTTCTCTCGGATCCTGCCGATAATAGTATATATTTAGGACAGGAATTTACTGTAAATGCAGAACCATCTACTTATTCGATATATAACTTTTATATCGATTCAACTTTAGTTCAAACTGGACAAGGATTTTCTTATTTTTCTACATCTTTAACTGACGGACAAATCATTTATGTTACAGCAATAGAGAATGGCTGTGAAGGTCCTAAGGATAGTTTGCTTATTAATGTTAAGCCTATTTCCAATGCTTTCACACCGATACATAATGATGGCGTAAACGACCTTTTCCTGAAAGGACTAAATATCAAGATTTTCAACAGGTGGGGACAAATGATTTACGAGGGGAAAGATGGATGGGATGGCAAATATAACGGACAATATGTTTCGAAAGGAACGTATTATTATGTTATAAAACTGACTAATGTAAATGGCTCCGATTCTAATGTAAATGGCGTTAATACCGAAGTAAAGGGAACTGTAAATATTGTTAATTAAAATCTGGTTATAAAGTTGTCAAAAATAAAAATAATGCAAATTGCAAAACTTAAATTGTAAATTGCAAATTTATAAGACTTAGAATTATCAATGGTTTTGAGAACTTATAAAATTTTACATTTTACATTTTGCATTTTAAAATTTGCATTGAATATTTGATACAATAAGTTTATTGACTGACTCAAATTTATGTTTATTTTAATGAAAAATTTCTACCCAAAAGTATTTTTACTTTCTTTCTGCCTCACTTATTTAACTGCATCTGCTCAAACTGATAATCTTTCTTCAATAGCGAAACAAGATGCGCATTATTCACAATATAATTTGACTACCAATAAACAATGGGATAGTTTGTTTTTATCAGAAAACCCGGGTATAACAAGAAAAATACTTCCAAAGTCAAAATCAAAATCAAGCTGCCAGCTTAACAAAGTTGTTTATGGCTGGAATCCTTACTGGAGCGGAACCGCGTATAACAATTATCAATGGAATTTATTATCTCATCTGTGTTATTTTGCTTATGCAATAAACCCTGCTACAGGTAATGCAAGTACTATGCATGAATGGACGACTGATCCTGCTATTGACTCCGCTCTGGCTAATGGAGTAAAAGTAAATTTGTGTGTTACTTTATTTGGAAGCCATGCTACTTTTTTAGAAAACACAACATCAAGACAAACATGTATTTCGAACCTTATCAGCCTCGTTCAGGCTAGAGGCGCTCAGGGAGTAAACATTGATTTTGAAGCAATGCCTGTAGCGCAATCTGCTAATTTTACAAGTTTTATGATAGCATTGTGTACTCAAATGCATGCAGCAATACCGGGATCGGAAGTGAGTATAGCTTTACCTGCTGTTGACTGGAGTAATGTAATTGATGAGACTTCTCTTCTTTCGTACGTGGATATGTTCATTGTAATGGGTTATGATTATTATTACAGTGGAAGTACTACGGCAGGACCTTCAGATCCGCTATATAATTTTGTTACAACTTATAATTATACTGTTAATAAATCTATTAACTATTATCTGAATCAGGGTGTAAGTAATTCAAAGCTGCTTCTTGGATTACCTTATTATGGTATTGATTGGGCAACTCAGGATAACTCGGTTCCCTCTGCTACTACATCTACAGGTTCTTCCAGATTTTATAATGTGGTAAGAAATAATACAAACGGATATTATTCAAATAAACAATGGAATAATACTTCTTTTACACCTTATTTCCCATATCAGAATACAGGTGTTTGGCACCAATGCTGGATTGATGACGCCTATTCAATGGGCAAACGCTTCGATGTAGTTAACCAGAGAGGATTAAAAGGTATTGGTATATGGGCGCTTGGTTATGATGACGGATATACGGATTACTGGAATAAAATAAAGGACAAGTTCAGCAGTTGTTCTGTTGTTAATTGTACCGACACCATTTATGATATGGGTGGTCCCTCAAGAAATTATTATGATAATGAAAACTATACTTATACAATTGCCCCTAACGGAGCAACTAATTTGTCGCTTACTTTCAGTTCGTTTAGTGTAGCCGACGATACCTTATGGCTATATAACGGAAACAGCACTACTTCACCTTTGATAGGCGCATATACATCTACTAACAGCCCCGGCACTGTAACCAGTACAGGCAATTCACTGACTTTAAAATTTCGCTCCCGCGCATCAACAAATAGTACCGGATGGAGCGCTACATGGCATTGCAGCAGTGATAATACAGCGCCTGCAACCGCGATAAATATTAATGGAAACTGGCAGACACAAAACTTTACCGCTTCATTTACAGATACTGATAATTCCGGTGGTTCAGGAGTAAATAAAAAAATTTATCAGGTTTCCGATTTTAATGGGACGGAATGGACTGCAAATGCACAAAACGGTTTTTTTAATGATGATTTTAATTCTTTGAACACCTCTGTATGGACTGTTCCTGCAAGCAGCGGAACATGGCTGGTTTCCGGTGGCAATCTAGTTCAAAAAGATACATCTGCAAATAACTCCAATATTTATGCTTCATTAAACCAGAATTTATCCGACTGTTACTTGTATCATTTTAATGCTAAAATAGAAAATTCTGTTTTTGGAACAAGCCAGAGAAGATTCGGTTTCCATTTTTTCTCAG
>JAAXXA010000565.1 GCA_013334735.1 Bacteroidota bacterium | reverse complement strand
TGTGTGTGTGTGTGTGTGTGTGCTGTAGCGTGGTTCTTAGCTCTTTAGTTTTAAAACACACAGGTTTAGTATGGTTGTTTAATATATTCGTCATGCTTTGTGAAATAATTAACAAATATATAAAATAATAATTAAGTTGTGAATTTTTTTTATTTTTTTATCCCTTATTATCTTTTTCACTTTCAACTTTTCACTTCCCTTGCAGCTTGCAGCTTTTTAGCTTGTAGCTTTTTAGCTTGTAGCTTGTAGCTTGCAGCTTTTTAGCTTGTAGCTTGCAGCTTTTTAGCTTGCAGCTTATAGCTTGTAGCTTATAGCTAATTTAACCCATCTCCCTCCCATTTATTACGTCAATACACTTATTCGACAAAGGAATTTCCTTATTCATAAAAAATACTTACCAAATAATTAATTATTGATTAAATTTGAAAATTAAAAATTTCAGCATGAGCTTTATGAAAATAATAAAAATATTTTTACTTTTTCTCATTTTCAGTTTGTCGTTATATTCTTTTAGCTCCTTTTCGCAGAGTGTAGCCATTAACACTAGCGGTAATTATGCTGATAACTCTTCAATTCTTGATGTAGATGCTACGAATCAGGGGATTTTAATACCGCGTCTTACAACTATTAGCAGAAATGCCATACCTTCTCCGTCCAACGGCTTATTGATTTATAATACTGATACAAACTTGTTTAATTATTACAATGATGTTGACAACAAATGGTATGAAATAGCTGCAACTTTTGTTTCATATTCGTCAATAGGCGCAATCCATCCGGGTGGCGGTGTATCTATTAATTCCACAGGTATCTCTGCTGATAGTTCTGCAGCTTTAGATATAAATGATACAAAAAGAGGTGTATTATTCCCACGAAATGTTCCTGCTTCTATTATAGCTCCTGTTGCAACCGGATTGATAATTTATAACACTTCAACAAATCGTTTTGCATATTATAATGGTAGTATATGGATTGATCTCTGCGTTACATCGGTTGTGGGTGTGTCGGGAGCTACAGGGAACCAAAACTCTGAGGGTTGCGCGATCAATACTTCAGGTGATTCCGCTCATTTTTCGTCAAGGCTTGATGTAGCTTCTGCTGATAAAGGTGTTCTGATACCTCGTCTTTTCTGTTCGGAAAGAAATAATATAAAAGCTGTTACAGGACTGACAATTTATAACAAAGATGATAACGCAATTGAGTATTATAGCGGTTCAGGGTGGTATAAATTAGAATATGAAGTTCCTGCAATAACCTCACAACCTGCAAATCCAACGGCGGTATGCGCAGGCACAGGCACGCCATCCTTTACTGTAACAGCTACAGGAGCGGGTTTAACTTATCAATGGCAGGAATATATTAGCAGTTGGAACGATATATCCGAAGGTGGTTTTTATACAGGAACTACCTCGGCTGTTTTAACAATTACAAACCCTACTGCAGATATGAACGGATATAAATATCGTTGCATTGTAAACGGAACATGCGCGCCAGCCGTTATATCTGACGGAAATGCAATGTTGACGGTTAATATTTGTTGCTGCGACTGGGCGTTAACGGGCAATTGGCTTTATAAGGATCCTGTAAACATCTCTAACACGGGAGGGGCTCTTACTGACTATCAGGTTCTAATTGTTATGAATACTCAATCTCTTATTACTGCCGGAAAAATGTCGTCTGATGGCAGCGATATACGAATTACTGATACAGATAAATGTACGGAATTATATTTTTGGTTTGAACAAAATACTTTCAATACAGCTAATACATATATATGGGTAAAAGTTCCTTCTATAGCCTCAAGTTCTTCAAAGACAATTTATATTTATTATGGTAAAGCCGGAGCCACCGGTGTTTCTAATGGTAACAATACCTTTCTGGTTTTTGATGATTTCGATGCTGCAACAATGACAATTTCTGGGAATACTGCTTATAAAAACTTCTCTGCATTAGGTAATATTAATTTCGAAACGGTATATATGGTAGAACATAAAGGCGGGCATACTTCACCTTCGTGGGAATATGGTTATGTTCTATATGGAATAAAAGATAATGTAAACGCCGATTCATGGGTATTTAGTAGCTATATAGGAGATGATCATCTTTTTGATCTTCATACATTTTATGGAACTCCTTCCTTTTGGCAAAAAGGGGGTTCAGGTTTTAGACTTTCTGATAATGCTTTTTACAGAAAAAAATTACTTCACCTGGCTGATAATAATTTCAGGGCTGCTATTTTAAATTCTTCAGAATCTTCTGTAATCGACATGACACAAACCGATTCCCGAACATTTTCACCTAATCAAATTTATTGGGAAGTAAGAAATGATAATAGCGGCTGGTATATAACACATGATGCTACAAATAAACTTTATAAATTAAAAGGAGTTACCGGTGGTTGGCAAACAGAAGATTGGATTCATTTCTTTTTTATTAAAAAATACACTTCCCTTGAACCTACAACAGCTGTTGGGACAGAAGAAAGCGCTTGTCCCTAAAAATATAAATGTCTAATGTATGAAGTAAAATGTATAATATATTATGTTTTAGTTTTTCTTATGCCTTATTCCCTTTTTCACTTTTCACTGTTCACTTTTCACTGTTCACTTTTCACTGTTCACTGTTCACTTTTCACTTCCCTTTAGCCTTATTAACTTTTTTTATTAAATTTTTACTACTTTTGCGATATGGCAGGTAATTCATTTGGGAAATTTTTTAAACTCACTACTTTC
>JAAXXA010000564.1 GCA_013334735.1 Bacteroidota bacterium | reverse complement strand
CTTACGACCAAAAACTTGGTGAAAATTTATCATATAAAGCTTTGAAGTTTAAGTATGATGCTATCGTTTTGGGAATAGGTTCTCAAAAAGGTACCTCCATTGGTTGCGATGGCGATGATGCTGTTAATTGTTTGTCGGGTATTGATTTTTTGAAATCTATGGAATTAACGGGAAAAAGATACGACTTTAAAGAAAAAACAGTTGCCGTGATAGGAGGAGGAAATACAGCTATGGATTGTTGCCGTTCTTCAATACGTTGCGGCGCAAAAAAAGTATATATAATTTATCGTCGTACGGAAAAGGAAATGCCTGCCAATCCTATCGAAATTCACGAATCGAAACTCGAAGGCGTTGAATATTTGTTTTTAACCGCGCCTGTAAGGGTTAACAAAGACAATGAAGGAAAAATAAAGTCCATGACATGCTTAAAAATGGAATTAGGGGAAGCTGATGCATCAGGTCGCAGAAGACCTGTTGTTATTCCAAATTCCGAATTTGATATTGATATGGATTATGCTATTGCAGCTATCGGGCAGAAAACATTTGTCAATTTTGTTGAAGAAGTGAACCGGAATACTGATAATGGCGAACTTAATGTAACTAAATGGGGCGATATTGAAGCCGACCCGGCTACTTTGCAAACAGGAGTGAAAAGAATTTTTGCCTGTGGTGATGGTGTTACAGGTCCTGCAACTCTTATTCAGGCTGTCGCTCAGGCAAAAATTGCCGCGCGAAGTTGCAATCAATACTTAAGGGATATGCCTTTGATTCCTGAAAAGAAAGAATTTCTGAGTAAAAAAGACAATTTTAAATTGCAGGCAGCTGAAGAATATGCAGATAAATTTCTCAAACAAATGCGTCAGGAAATGCCAACACTTGAGCCGGATTTAAGAAACAATTTCTCTGAAGTAGAGTTGGGTTATAAAAATGAAGAAATTGCAAAAACAGAAGCGCAGCGTTGTCTTGAATGCGGGTGTGTAGCTTATTATGATTGCGATCTGAAACGTTATGCTACTGAATATGATGCTGAACAAAAAAGGTTTGAAGGAAAATTCAAACAATATAATATTGATTTCAGGCATCCTTTCGTAGAAATTGATAATAACAAATGTATTCTTTGTTCCCGTTGTATAAGGATTTGCCGTGAAGTGGTAGGAGCTAATGCATTAGGGCTTGTTGAACGCGGGTTCGAAACTTATGTTGCTCCAAGCATGGGTAATTGCTTGCAGGAAACATCATGTGAATCTTGCGGTATGTGTATTTCAGCTTGCCCTACAGGCGCGATTACCGAAAATGTATTGTTTAAACCGGGTCCCGTAAAAACAGATAAAATGGATACCGTATGCAATTACTGTTCGGTTGGTTGCGAAATAAGTATCCATCACAAAAAAGGTTTTGCCCTGAAAGTAACCGGAAACAAAGGTAAAATCAACTCCGATGGTAATATTTGCAAGTATCCTAAATTTGGTCATTATTACATTAACGATAATAACAGAATTACAAAACCTCTTTTAAAACAAGGAACTGAATTTAAAGAAATAAGCTTTGATAAGGCTTTTGAATTAATTGCCGATAAAATTAAAAGTGTAAAACCCGACGAAAACTCGTTCTTTGCAGGAGCGCGACTTTCGAATGAAGAAATGTATCTTGTCCAAAAATTATCACGTGCAGGCGCAAAAACAAATAATGTTACGAGTTTTCATTATCTCGGAAGAGGCGACGGATATATGAATAATGCTACTGCCAACGTACCTATGGAGCAACTTAAAGGCGCAAGCCGGATTTACCTTATCGGTTCCGAAATTAACAGAGATAATGCTGTTGCAGGATTCATGGTAAATAATGCAAAATTCATACATAATATTCCTGTAGAACTTGTTACACTGCATGAAAACAGTAGTATGAAACATAAAGTTGATAAGCTTACTACAATTAAATCGTATTATCATTTTGTTAAAGCCATTAACTATTGCTTGTTGAAAAGTGATATGGAAAATATGCGGTTTATCAAAGATAATTGTACCGGTTTTGAAACTTACAAAACAAATCTTCTGAAGGAAAATTTTGACGATCTTCTAAATAAATCAGGTATTTCCAACAAAAAATATATAGAAATATTTGCAACGGATTATAATAATGAAATGAACGCGATCATTATTTTTTCTGAAAAAGAAGTTTCTTCAAATGCTTGTGTTGAGTTATTCAATTTATCAATGATAACAGGGAAATTAGGTAAAACATCCAATGGGCTTTTATCATTAAAAGAAAAAAATAATTCACAGGGATTATTCGACATGGGAGTTTCTCAAAAATTTGGCGTAGGAAGTATTCCAATAAATGATAGCGTGTTGGTTGAAAAAATGAAGAGCAAATGGAATATTAAAGATATGCCAAAAGCAGCGTCTGATGGTATTTTGGAACAACTTGAAAGCGGAAAATTAAAAAATATTTTCATTTTTGGCGAAGATCCTTCAGGTTGCGCTGTTGACACAAAAAAAGTATCGGAATGGTTTTCAAAAGCCGATTTTGTGGTAGTTCAGGATTATTTTATTACAGATACTGCAAAAATGGCAAATCTTATTCTTCCTGCTTCATTACCTTTTGAATCGGGCGGTACATATAGCAACACACAAAAAATAATTCAGAAATTCGATAAACAAATTGAAGGAAAAGTTGAAATTAATTCGTGCGAACAACTGATTAATTTACTTAAAAAATTCGGTTATAATGATA
>JAAXXA010000563.1 GCA_013334735.1 Bacteroidota bacterium | reverse complement strand
GCTTTCGGTTGGTTCAACCATAAGTGTTCCATGAACGGGAAAAGCGACAGTAGGCGCATGAAAACCATAATCCATAAGCCTTTTTGCAATTTCAATCACTTCTATATCGGCTGTTTTTTTAAACATGTTGCAATCAAGAATCATTTCGTGCCCTACCCTGTTTTTAATTCCGGTATATAGAATCGGATAGAAACTTTCCAATCTCGATTTAATATAATTGGCATTCAATATCGCCATTTTAGTAGCCTCAGTAAGTCCATCTCCGCCCATCATCTTAATATAGCTATACGAAATTGATAATACCATAACGCTCCCAAATGGAGCAGCAGAAACAGCAGTTATTCCGGAGTTACCGCCTGTTTTAACAATAGAGTGTGAAGGAAGAAACGTAACCAGATGTTTTGCAACGCATATTGGTCCTACTCCGGGTCCTCCGCCGCCATGAGGTATAGCAAAAGTTTTATGTAAATTAAGATGACAAACATCAGCTCCGATAATTCCGGGATTTGTTAGTCCTACCTGAGCATTCATGTTTGCGCCGTCCATGTAAACCTGCCCGCCATTTTCGTGAATTATTTTAATAATATCCAATATTTCTTCCTCAAAAACGCCATGAGTAGAAGGATATGTAACCATTAATGCAGCAAGAGTATCTTTATATTTTAATGCTTTTTCTCTCAGGTCATTAACATCAATATTGCCTTTATCATCGCATTTCACAACCACTACCTGCATACCGGCCATAACAGCGCTTGCAGGATTTGTTCCATGAGCTGATGCCGGAATTAAAGTAATTATACGATTTTTATTTCCATTACTCAAATGGTATGCTCTGATTACCATCAATCCTGTATATTCACCGGCAGCGCCTGAATTAGGCTGAAAAGAAATACCTGCAAAACCGGTAATTTCACATAAATCTTTACCTAATTCATTAATTAATTCGAAGTAACCAGCAGCCTGATCTGCCGGAACAAAAGGATGTATGGCTCCAAACTCAGCCCAACTAAGACCGAACATTTCAGTAGCGGCATTAAGTTTCATCGTACAACTACCTAAAGGTATCATTGAACGATTTAGGGAAAGGTCTTTAATTTCGAGCTTTTTTAAATATCTCATCATTTCCGTTTCGGAATGATGTGAATTAAAAACAGGATGTTGTAAAAATTTACTATTTCTTAAAAACTTAGCCGGAAGTTTACAAAAATCAGTGTATTTTCCTATTTCTTTAAATGTTTTAGAGTTTGCTTCAGCAAATATTTTAAGAATAGCATTCAGATCTTCTGTACTTGTTGTTTCATCTATACTAACGCCAATATATTTATCCGAAATATAACGGAAATTAATTTTGTTTTCAAGCGCCGTTTTACGGATTAATTCAGCAGATACATTAGCGGGTAATTCAATTTGCAAAGTGTCGTAAAAAAATTCGTTTATCTGAGCATATCCCAGTTTCTTAATTTCTTCCGATAAAATACAAGCATTTCCATGAATATCTTTTGATATGGCTTTTATTCCATCGCTTCCATGATAAACAGCATACATACTCGACATTATGGCAAGTAAAACCTGTGAAGTGCAAATATTGGAAGTTGCTTTTTCTCTTTTAATGTGCTGCTCTCTGGTTTGTAATGCCATACGTAAGGCTCTGTTACCGTCGGCATCAACAGAAACGCCTATTATTCTGCCGGGCATGCTCCTTTTAAATTCTTCTTTAGTTGCAAAAAATCCTGCATGAGGTCCGCCAAATCCCATTGGTAAGCCAAATCTCTGGGTTGAACCCACAACCACATCTGCGCCCCATTCTCCCGGAGGAGTTAAAAATGCTAAACTCATAATATCAGCAGCAACTGCAACAGGTGTTTTATTGGTATGCGCATTATTAACAAAATCGGTATAATCAATCACTTTTCCATATTGATCAGGATATTGTATAATTGCCCCAAACACTTTGTCATCAAAAACAAACTTTTCATGGTTTCCAATAATTAATTCTATTCCTTGCGGCGCTGAACGTGTTTTTAAAACATCAATAGTTTGAGGAAATAAATCTTCAGATACAAAGAATTTATTCGCTTCTCTTTTTACTGCTTCGCGTGAACGCGCGTTGTGTAACATACCCATAGCTTCAGCCGCAGCAGTTGCTTCATCAAGCAATGAGGCATTAGCTATTTCCATTCCGGTCATATCAATGATCATGGTCTGAAAATTCAATAATGCTTCAAGCCGTCCCTGAGAGATTTCAGCCTGATAAGGTGTATATGCTGTGTACCAACCCGGATTTTCAAGAATATTTCTTTGAATTACTCCGGGAGTGATTGTATTGTAATATCCAAGTCCGATGTATGACTTATAAATCTTGTTTTTTGATGCAATATCCTTTAAATGCATTGTATATTCATACTCATTTATACCGTTTGGAAGATTTAAAGGGTTTTTCAATCTGATTGTTGAAGGTATTGTTTCTTCAATAAGAGATTCAATAGATTTTGAGCCGACAACTGTCAGCATTTTTTCTGTTTCTTCTTTTCCCGGACCAATGTGGCGTTCAGTAAAATTATCAGTGATCATAGCTTGTATTTTTATATTATTTTTGCTAATTTTTTTGCAAAGATAAATTTTAATTGTGTTTTAAAAATGATTTTATAGCATTTATTATTTCAATAATATTTTTGATTTTATAAATAGCGAGATAATTACGAATTATGAATTACGAATTACGAGTTACGTCCGC
>JAAXXA010000562.1 GCA_013334735.1 Bacteroidota bacterium | reverse complement strand
CAGCCGTTCATCAGCATGTCGCATACCAGATAACGATAAGGTACGAGATTCTTTAAAGGTGAGCAACCCGCCGCTCTATATCGTTCTTATTCAAGCACTTGGAGGGACTGTTCGTTAGTAAAAAAACTTTTCGTTCTGATTTGTCACTACAGGATGTACCCGAACTCCCGCTATTTTAACAGACACTACTAGCATGATCTATCAGCTAAGAAAATATTCGATAATCATTACAATTACCGTTAAAGCCGCAATAATCCAGCCAGAATAAATAACCACATTATTTATCAATTCCCGCTTTCTTACTTTTCTGAGTTCGGCTCTATAATAGGGGAATTTTTTTATTATTCCGTTTAACTCCAACAACTTTCTTTCTGCCAACTTATGATATTCCTCACCACCTTCATCATACCTATTATGCTCGACTAACTCTGCATTAATTTTCTCTATTTTTTCACAAATATCAAGCCAATCCTTCACTACTGAAGATATTCTCGTCTTTTTGAATTCGTCTTTAAATTTTTTAAAAAGAGCAAGTTGATAGATGACGCCAATTTCCAAAATATCATAACTTGCTCTTTCACAATGACGTTTTGCCCTAAGAATTTCCTCTTGTCCATTTTCACTATTTATATCAGAAAAAGCTTTTATTAGATGAAACCCAACATAGCGCAATTCATTAAGGGAAGGAGTTTCTAAAACACCATCTGACTTACAAATTTTATTTACACACTCAATACGGTCTTTTGCCTTCTTAAAAGCCTCATACAGATCATAAAAATATTGAGGATTTTCAATTCTAAGTATTTTTTCTGATTCCATATAAAATCAATAATACTAATTAATACAATAAACTAACCCCATTATTTTAATAGATGTTGCAGCAGCTCATTAATTTTTAGCGACCGAAGAACAAGCATTGCAACTGCCACTAACCAACCAAAAATAAGCTTATTTGTTGAAAACTGATTTTCTTTTGCTATTTTTTTAAGCTCTTCTTTCGCACGTCGAAGCTCCTTAATGATACCCTTTAAATCATTATTAATTTTCGTCAACTCTTCGTATGACTTATCAATATCAGCAACTTCTTGTTCCATTAATTTATCTGTTACTTTATCAACTATTTCACAGTATTCACACCAATTTATTATAACTGAAGAAATCGGGTCATACTTAAACTCATCTTTAAACTCATCAAATTCTTCCATCATCTGCACGACCCCAAGCTTTAAGGCCTCATATCCCGCATATTTGCATGCATTTATTGCACTTTTGAGGTTTTCATGTTCTTCCGGATGCTTTATCACTCCCAGCAAAGACCAAGCCGAATTGCAAAGATTACGCACAGCTTCAATATCAAGCCCATCTGTGCGTTCAGCTGACTTTAAATATGTTTCAGCAACTCTAAATTCATCAGATAAAACCTGAAAATCTGACGTATTTATTAAAATAGAATACTTTTCTTGATCCATTTTAAGACAAAAAAATCTCGCCTAATAGGCGAGATTGATTCTGGATATAAAAAATTAATCATGTGCGCTTTCTTGCCGCTAATTTTTCTATTCTTTTTATCTTATCGGCTTTTGTCACAAAATTCCCATCCTGTAGACTGATATTTCCTCTTGCAAATTTCCTAACTAGCGCAATCTGAAGATCAAGCAGTTCTTTGTGTTGTCTTGTCTTTTCTTTTTGGAAAATGTGTTCAGCAAGTGATTTTATGCTGACCGTCATAGCTTAGCTCCGTTTATTTCTACTAGTCATTCAGTGCCGTTAGCAGAGCATCCCGCACAAATAATACGTCGAGGCATACTCGCCTTACAGCAGCCCTGTATGTATGGCTATGAGTAGGAATTTTACGCGTAGAAGTCTCATGATGAAAGTCTTTCGCTACAAGCATATGGTTGATGCGTAATGAAAAACCTATTCTAATTGAATATTTACTAAAAAGCAAAAGAAAAACAAAACATTTACTTAACTTTTCCGCTCTTTGTCTCAAGCACAACGACTCACGCTAAACCCTCATAAAGACTTATATTAAAATAAGTTAAAAAAGAACACCATCCACATTTAAAGGTAATAAAAAAACCATTAAAGAAAACATTTTTAAACAGTTTTAACCCGGAGACACATACACAGCTTTCTCGATAGCCTCCAGATCAAGCCCTTTGGGCATGACGAACAGGCATGACCCACCGCTTCGCTTCGCCCACAGCTCACCCAGAGCGCGCTTCTCTCTTGAATCATCATCGCTCCAGGCCTTTTCGGACTTATACTCCACAACAAGAATACGACCATCCTTGAGCTTGCAGACAAAATCGGGGTAGAATTTGTCCGTAGCGGTCTGCAACCAGAAAGAATGCGATTGTCTACGCTCGATATTCCGCACCCAAAAGTCCACTTCAGGCATGCGATCGAGATAAATGGCGCAACGTTCCTCTTCGCCATTCATCGAAGCGATATCCTGATAGTAGTGCTTTTTGAAAATATGGCTCCCCTGATAACGGGTATTGCAGGGATACTCGAACGGCTTATAAACAAAACAGGCTTCAGGAGTGACGAGAAGCGGAGTTGCGCATTCCGGCATGAGAAAAGTTTGATAAGACGGGAGAAGAAGGGGACACTCACAACTACGTAAACTTACAATCCGCAACGTTTCACGATCTGGTTGACCGCAGCTGCTGAAATCCCGAGCAGACGCGCCGATCCGGCATAGGTCATCCCGAGCTCGAGCACATAT
>JAAXXA010000561.1 GCA_013334735.1 Bacteroidota bacterium | reverse complement strand
TATAGCTTATGCTCCATGTATTAACCATGGATTAAAAGCAGGTATGGGAAAAACTCAGGAACAAACCGATTTGGCAGTAAAATCAGGATACTGGCATTTATACCGTTATAATCCTTTGCACGAAAAAGAAGGTAAAAATCCTTTTACTCTAGATTCGAAAGAACCGAACTGGGCCGAATTTCAGAATTTCCTTGGCAGTGAAGTACGTTTCTCTTCTTTGAAAAAATTATTCCCTAAAGAAGCCGATGAATTATTCAATGCCGCCGAAGAATCTGCAAAATGGCGTTATAATTCTTACAAGCAACTTGCTTCAAGAGAAAATAGTAAATAAGTACTATAGGTCTTGTTAAGAAATAAACTATACAATTCTTTTTAAAGAATGCAAAATTCAACCCTTCGACTACGCTCAGGGTAAAATTGCAAAATGTAAAGTGTAAAATGTTCGAAATACAAGATGTTTAATTTTAAAATTTACATTTTGAAGTTTACACTTTGCAATATAATTGTCAAGGTTATTTTATAGCAAACACTTAGAGTGCCTAAAGTCCGCTCCGCCAAGGCGGAGGCGAAGGAGTGCCTTGAGTTTTAAAGTTCATAAAGTTTGTAAAGTTTTTGCTTTCTACTTTATGAACTTTTTATTTTATAACTTTCTAATTTTTTTTAAATATACACTTATTAGTAATTTTGCATAAAAAATTTTACTATTTTTACATCTCTAAAACAATTAAAATAAAATAATATGAAAAAAATCCTATTTGCTTTATTGTTAGTTCTTCCATTTCTAACTTTTGCGCAAGATACCTTAGTAAAATGGACTTTTCCTGCCGGTACTTCAGATAGTATTGCAGATGGTGGAATAACTGTTAACCAAACAATGACATTGTGTACTAAAGGTGGCACAGGTGTATTTACTTATCCGGCAGGAAGCTTAACTCCTTCATTATGCGCTTCTGCAGATAAGTGGAATGCCGGTAACGGAACCAAATACTGGCAAATAAAAGTTGTTTCTTTAGGTTATAACAATTTGAAGCTTTCCTCAAAACAAAAAAGTTCAGGTACAGGTCCTAAAGATTTTAAAGCGCAATATATGGTTGGTTATGCCGGCACCTGGACAGATATTTCAGGTGGTACTGTGCTTGTTGGCAACAACTGGACGGGGGTTCTTACAAATGTCCCGCTTCCCTCTGAATGCAATAATAAAGATACGGTATATGTAAGATGGATAATGACATCTGATATTTCTGTTGGTGGCGCAGCTGTTGCTAGTGGAGGTACTTCAAGAATTGATGAAATAGTAGTAAAAGGGACATTAATAGATTTAATACCTCCTACTGTCAGTAATGCTTTTGCAACAAGTCTCTCAAATGTAAAAGTAAAATTCAATGAAGCTGTTGCTGATACAACCGCCGAAAATGTTTCTTATTATACAGGGCTTGGTGTTATTTCTTCTGCTGTTTTAAACGCAACGCTTGACACAGTTAATTTAACCCTTACAACTCCTTTGACAAGTGGTGTTCCTGCAACATTATATATTGCTCATGTTAAGGATACCAGCGGAAATGTAATGGCAGCGCCGCAGAATTTTCAGGTTACATATACTGTTACTCCTACTGATATTCTTCCTCCAACAGTTCTTACTGCTTATGCAACAAGTCTGACAAATGTAAAAGTAAAATTCAGCGAAACTGTTGCAGATACAACTGCTGAGAATGTTTCTTATTATACAGGACTTGGTGTTATTTCTTCTGCTGTTCTCAATACATTACTTGACACAGTCAGCTTAACGCTTGCAACTCCTTTGACAAGTGGTGTTGCCGCAACATTAACTATTGCCCATGTTAAGGATACAAGCGGAAATGTAATGGCTGCGCCACAGAATTTTCAGGTTACATACACTACTCCTTTTGTTGATATTATTCCCCCTACCGTTTTTACTGCTTATGCAAAAAGTCTCTCAAATATAAAAGTAGTGTTCAGCGAGGCTGTTGCTGATACAACTGCTGAAAATGTTTCATATTATACAGGACTTGGTGTTATTTCTTCTGCTGACCTGAATATTACACTTGACACAGTTAGCTTAACACTTTCAACACCTCTTGTTTTCGGTGTGGCTGATACACTTTATATATCTAATATTAAGGATACTTCAGGTAACGTGATGAATACAACTCCACAATTCCGGATTCAATATGGCAATCTTAATAACCAAAATGTTGTAATTTCCGAAATTATGTATAATCCTCCTGAATCAGGTACTGACTCGCTTGAATTTATTGAGCTGTATAATAATAGCAATACCGAGGTAGCATTGAAAAACTTTTATTTTTCGGCAGGAGTAACTTACACATTCCATAATGATACTATTTTTCCGCATAGTTTTTATACTGTTGCCGTTGATTCAATAAAATTCAAGAATTTTTACAGTCAAACTGCGCACAAATGGACTAGCGGAGGTTTATCAAACTCAGGCGAGCCTATTGTATTAAAAGATAATTATGGAATACTTGTAGATACTGTTGATTATAAAACTTCATCTCCATGGTCCACAGCTGCTAATGGTAACGGATCTTCATTAATGCTATGCGACTACACATTGGATAATAACCTTGCTGCAAGTTGGGAGGCATCAAACGCTACTAATGCATCAACTTATGCAATTGTTAATACAAAACAAGTTTATGCCACTCCTGATAGCGGTTGCATCGTTTTTACTGATTTAATACCTCCTACAGTTCTTAATGCTT
>JAAXXA010000060.1 GCA_013334735.1 Bacteroidota bacterium | reverse complement strand
ACTTGGTTATGAAGTTGACCCGATACACAAAAATATAAATGCTGTAGATGCAGTTAAAAATGCTGAAGTAATTGTTATTGGCGGCGGAAACACTTTTTTCCTGGTGTATATGCTTTACAAAATGGGAATAATACGCGCAATAAAGGAAAAAGTTATTTCAGGAACTCCTTACATAGGATGGAGCGCCGGCTCTAACGTTGCCTGCCCGAAACTCTGCACCACTAATGATATGCCTATTATTCAACCTGAAAGTTTTAATTGCATTAACCTTATTCCATTTCAAATAAACCCACATTATACTGATTTTGTTCAGCCCAATCACGCCGGTGAAACCCGCGAACAGCGTCTTATGGAATATATGAAAATAAATCAAAAAATGAAAGTTGTTGGTTTAAGAGAAAGCTCTATACTCCGTATTGAAGGCTCATCTGTAAAATTAGTAGGCAAAAAACAATTAAGGCTTATGCAATTTGGCGTTGAAGCAAAAGAATATTCTGCTTCCGATAATTTGGATTTTTTATTAAAATAGAAATGCCAAAAACCTTACAAGAATATATCAGTTATTCTTTCCTGAAAGAGCCCTTGAAAGTGCTTAAAACACAGGTGATGCATGGAGCCAATTATTTCAGCGCTGGACCTATTGTTTTGATTCGTCTTGATCTGGGAAGTTATAACGAGGTTTTTACTAATCAAATTGAAGCCTTCCCTGAAAAATTAGAAAAAGCATTACCCTCTCTTTATGAGCATCATTGCTCTGTTGGTAAAAAAGGAGGCTTTCTCCTGAGAGTTAATGAAGGTACTCTGCTTGGTCATGTTATAGAACATGTAGCTATCGAATTGCAGACGCTTGCAGGAATGGATGTAGGCTATGGCAAAACACGCTCTACATTAGAAACAGGAGTTTACAATATAATATTTCGTTTTTTTGATGAAGTAGCCGGTATATATGCAGGAAAAGCTGCCGTAAACCTTGTTAATTCACTTCTTACAAATCAGAAATTTGATTGCAACGAAATTGTTGAAAACCTTATTGATATTCGCGAAAAAAGGCTTCTCGGTCCCAGCACACAGGCAATTGTTAACGAAGCTGAAAAAAGAAAAATCCCATTTTTGCGATTAGATGAGTATAACCTTGTTCAACTTGGTACAGGTAAATATCACAAATCTGTAAGGGCAACAATTACTTCCGACACAAATTTTATAGCAGTAGAAACTTCCGATAACAAATTTCTTACATCGCTAATGCTTACTAATGCAGGTATTCCGATGCCCGAAACTATCAGCGCTGATAATACGTTAGACTTGTTGGACTTCCAAAAAAGATTACAAAAACCTATTGTTGTTAAACCTTATGAAGGATATTTAGGAAAAAGCCTTACTGTAAATCTTAAAACAGAAAAAGAAATTACAAATGCTTTTCTTCAGGCGAAAGAATTTAATGATAAGGTAATTGCACAGCCTCATGTAGAAGGTAAATCATACAGGTTACTTATTATTGATTATAAATTTGTAGCAGCCACAGAGCTTACACCACCTTATGTTTCAGGAAACGGCGCTTTATCTGTAAAACAACTTATTGAGCAACTGAACGCACAGCCTGAAAGACAACAAGGAGATAAGGGAAAATTATCAATTGTTGAAATTGACGAAATAACAGAAAAATTATTATCAGATAATGAGCTAACACTTGATTCGGTATTAAGTACAGGAAAAACAATTTTTCTGAAAACATCGGGAAATATGAAGTTTGGAGGTTCTGCTAAAGATGTTACAGATACAGTGAACCCTTTTAATATTTTTCTTGCTGAAAGAGCAGCGCGGGTAATAGGTTTAAATGTAGCGGGAGTTGATTTTATTACATCTGATATTGCGGCTCCCATCAACGAAAACGGAGGAGTAATAATAGAAATTAATGCTGCCCCTGACTTCCGGATGCACCTTAATCCTACTGATGGTGTTAGTAGAAATGTAGCCAAATCGCTTGTGGATATGCTTTTTCCTGCTAATGAAAAAACAAGAGTTCCCATTTTTTCAGTAACTGGCACTGCCGGAAAAACTATTGCCGTTTTGTTGTTGAACTATTGTCTTAAACAAGAAGGCTTTACTACGGGTATAAATACTTCGGACGGTCTTTATATAGATGATAAGTGTCTTTTTAAAGGTAATATGACATATACTGAAGATGTTGCTCTTGTATTAAAAGATCCTGTAATAGATTGCGCCATAACCGAAACTTCCAGGGAAGGAATATTACGAAAAGGCTTAGGATATAAGTTTGCCGATTTTGGAATTGTACTTAATATTCATGATGAGCACGTTGGAGTAGATGACATTGAATATATTGAAGATCTTGCTTATGCTAAATCTGTTGTTGCAGAGGAAGTATATGAAGACGGATATTCAATACTTAATGCTGATAACGAACTTGTGTTGGAAATGAAAAACCGGCTTTACAGCAAAATAGCATTATTCAGCAAACAAGCGCAAAATAAAGATGTTTCTGCTCATATTTTAAAAGGCGGATTGGCAGTTAATATCATTGATAATGTTATTTGCGTCCATCATAAAACAAAATCAATTCAGCTAATTCCTCTAACTGATATTCCGCTAACTTTTGGAAATAAAGCTACATTCATGTACGACCAGATCCTTGCATCTGTTGCCGCTTTATTTGCTTTTGGTGTAACTATCGAAAATATTGTAAAATACCTGAAAAGTTTTTTACCTACACCCGAAAATCTTCCCGGCAGAATGAATCTTATCCCGATTAAAGGTTCGATGGTATTGCTTGATAATGCTCATAATATTATTAATCTGCAAGGGCTTAAAAGCTTTTTAGATAATTACACCGAAGAAAAAATTGGAGTAGTTTACGCTACAGGCGATAGAAGCGATGAACAAATTATGGAAATAGGAGCTACTGCCACAAGCATATTCAGTGAAATTTTATTTTACGAAGGTATTGATAATAGTGGACGGCAAACAGGTGAAATTATTGAGCTACTCAAAAAAGGAGCAATTAAAAAAGGTTACGACGAGCAAAAAATCACTACATTTATTGAACCTGACAAAGCATGGGAAACAGCATTGCTCAAATTGGAGAAAAATAAAATAATAGTTATTTTATCTGCAAAACCTGAAGAAACACTTAAGATAATAAACCAAAATAAATAAATTTAATCAAAGCTGTTTTACCCATGAAAGACGAACCTAAGAGAAGGTTGTGTCGTTTTTTATATTACTTACTTTTTGTTACGCAAATGTGAAATATATTCATAAATAACTATAAATTATTTTTAAGAGATTCCTCAATTCGCCAGTTTGCGAATGAGGAATCTCAATTTTATTATATTTGCGTAACAACAATTATTCGATATTCATAAAATCTTTTTTTGTTAAAAATTGCAAAACTTAAAAGATTATTTGCGTAATTTTAAAATTAAGATTAGGTTTGTCGGTGCTAAAATGATTTAAAACTCATGGAAAACTTTAATGATTTTAATGTTCATAAATTTTATATTTACAAAGGATCTAATTATTATCTGAATGAAAGAGCCTTGGTATTTAATATTTTTCTTGACCCTGAAGGACCTGAAGAGGATTATTATAAAGAATTTGTTTATAAAGAATTCCCTGTCCTTATAGGCAGGAAGCCATCCACTGTAATTGATCTTTTTGCATCTACTCTCATTCAGATTCTTAAAATGGATATTGATCTTTTCATAAATGATTATTCCATTGGCGCTGAAGGTGATGATTACGTGGTAGCAGTTGAATTTTTTGATGAAAAAATTGCGAGGGAATCAGTATTGTTATTAAGTGAATGGTTTAAAAGTATAAATAATAAAAATGAATTTGATTTTCGTGGTAAATGGAAGGTTTTGCAAGAAAGTTTCAATCAGACTTTATTAGGTGGACCAACAATATATTCATTAGTTGAAGCAGGTTTGAAAAGGAAAATACCCGTATTTTTTCTTAATGAAGAGGATGAATTTCAATGGGGTTATGGCAAAAAACAATTAAGAGGACGTTCAACTACTTTTCACACGGATAGTATTAAAGATACCGAATTTACTATGTATAAAGACATGGTTGGCAATTTTCTTACTATGTGTGGACTCCCCTCTCCTATTGGTAAAAACTGTTTTTCTGAGGATGAAGCTGTTGATGAAGCCTTAAAACTGGGCTTCCCCGTGGTATTGAAACCTGTTGCAGGGCACAAAGGACAGGGAGTTACAACAAATATTGAATCGGAAGAAGGTGTAAGAAAAGCATACAATGTGATTATTAACGCGTATAAACAATCTGCAAGCAAATTTGAAGGTATAATTGTCCAGCAGCAAATTTATGGCACAGATCATCGCGTACTCACTGTGAATGGTAAATTTGTAGCAGCGCTTGAACGGGTTCCCGCATATATAATTGGAAACGGTACAGATACTATAGAAACTCTTATAAAAATTGATAACGAAAAAAAGATCCGTTTGGATAATGCGCGTTCACCACTTTGTAAAATAAAGATTGACGATGATATGAACGATTATCTGACCATTCAGGGACTTTCTCTTAATTCCGTTCCAAAAACAGACGAAATTATTTATTTGCGCAGAATTGCCAATATTTCCGCAGGAGGTGTTTCCATAAATGTTACAGATAAAATTCATCCTAAAAATATTGAAATGGTTGAATCCATTGCAAAATTCTTTTCTGTTAAATGCCTTGGAATTGATGTAATGACAGCAGATATTTCAAAACCATGGAATGAAGGGAGTTTTGGAATAATTGAAATTAATTCCGGTCCCGGAGTTTTTATGCATCTGGCTCCTGCAATTGGCGATTCTATTGATGTTCCCGGACTTATTATGTTGTCGCATTTTAAAAAGCCCGAAAATGCCAGAATACCAATCATTGCCGGAAATAATATTACAAAAAGACAAGCTGATTTTATTTATGAAAAATTAAAAAATATTAAAACAGATATTGGATTTGCTTCTTTGATTGATGAAGGAATATTTTTTAATGGAGTTTATTTCTGTAAAAATACATCCCATGACCAGAATGTGAAAATTATTTTAAGAGATCCTACAAGCGAATTTGCCGTTTTTTCTCATAACAGTCAACAGATAAATAATTATGGCTTTTTCCATGAAAGCGCCGACATTGTTATTCTTGACAATCCTGATTATACTGAAGAAAGTATGAAAAACATTCTTCTGGAACATGGAATACTTTTTGAAATTACAGATCATCAAATAGAAATATCGATTAATGGAGAGGTTTTATCCAGTATTTCATTTTTTGATGAAGGAGATAAGGAGAATCTTCTTCTCACTGCCTTAGAACCAATTTTGAAAGCGCTAATTTTTAAATACGATTAAAACTTTATAAACTTTAAAGTATCTCTAAAATTCCATACAGGTTGTCATATCGAACGGACGCTGAGGAATCGAAGTGGCAGTGAGATATCCAAAGCATAGATTATCTTTTAGATTTCTCCCTATTATTTCGGCTCCGCTCAATAACCGGTCGAAATGACAAAAGGGGAAAATTAAGTTTTTTGATATGTCCTTTATTAACTTTTAACTTTAAAAACTTTTAACTTTTCAACTTTCAAACTATATTCTTATGATGATATTATTTAAAAAATGCGATGTCTATTCACCTTCTCATTTAGGAATTAAAGACATTCTTATTGCAGGTTCAAAAATAATTGCCATTGCAGATGATATTAAACTTCAGGAAAGCAGTTTTTTGAAAATAGTTCAATGTAACGGGTTAAAACTTATTCCCGGCTTAGTTGACGGGCATATACATATTGCCGGCGCAGGTGGTGAGGGAGGTCCTTCTACACGTACTCCAGAGCTTCAGTTAAGTCAATTGATAGAAGCAGGTGTTACTACTGTGATAGGGTGTTTGGGCACCGATGGAATGACGCGTTCAGTTGAATCAGTTTTGATGAAAGCAAAAAGTCTTAGAGCTGAAGGTGTTTCCTGTTGGATATACACTGGCGCTTATCAGGTGCCTACTCCCACAATAACAGGCGATGTGGGAAAGGACATTGCTGTTATTGATGAAATTATTGGCGTTGGTGAAATTGCCATTTCCGACCATCGTTCATCATGCCCAAATACCGATGAACTTCTTAAACTTACCGAACATGCACGTGTTGGAGGAATGCTTGGCGGTAAAGCGGGAATAGTTAATATTCATCTTGGAGATGCTCATAATCCTTTTCAGCCTCTTTATGATGTTACTGCTAAAAGTATGATTAAGCTCACGCAGTTTTTCCCAACTCATTGCAATCGCAATGATTATACTCTGGAAGATGCTAAAGAATATGGTAAAAAAGGAGGATATGTTGATATTACAACCAGCTCTTATCCTTATTTTCCCGAATATGAAGTAAAACCTTCAAAAGCAGTGATAGACCTTGTTAACGCGGGCGTACCTCTCGAAAATATTACATTCACAAGCGATGCTTGCGGTTCATTACCCGGTTTTGATGAAAACGGTAATCTTGTTAAACTCGAAATGGGCTTGCCCTGCGCTAACTTCCGTGAATTGATGGATATGGTGAATGTTGAAGGTTTTCCACTTGAAAAAGCTTTAACAGTAATAACATGCAATCCTGCCGATATTCTTAAATTAAAAAATAAAGGAAGAATTGCAGAAGGTAAAGATGCGGATTTGGTTTTTCTCTCGGGAAATGAGATTCAACACGTTATTGCCATGGGCGAATTTATGATGAGAGATAAAATAATATTAAAAAAAGGAAGCTACGAAAAGTAAAAATTACACGGACTGGATGCAAATATTTTGAAGGTAATTTATAATTACGAATTAGCAATTACGAATTACGTGTTACCGAATACCGAATACCGATTACCATTTTCCCTTATGCCTTGTGCCTTATGCCTTGTAACTTGTTACATCACATAAATATAAATCTGTTTTTTTCTGCCTTAATAAATCTGTTCTTCTTTATATCATAATGCAGATAATTCTTTTTCATTTTTCCTTTATAATTTTCGTAAACATACTGGTTTAAAAAATAATCGAAAATATAATCCGCGTTTGTGTAACCGAAATTTAAGGCTGATTTGTAAATATCATCCAAAGTAATATCTGTCCTTCGATAATTAAAGTATATTTCATCATATAAATAATTCCTTCTGAAGTAACCGTAAACATTATCATTTATACTCTTGCTGCTGTATAGAACTTTACTTTTTTCCTGCTCTCCGTTCAATTCGGATACTTCAAACCATGTATTAAGGCTAACGGCATTCAAATTAAAATCCTGATAATATTCATCCTCGTCATAATCTTGCGAGAAGGAATATGGTATTACATATTCGTCCATTTCTATTTGCGACATATTAAAAATATATGATTCGGAGGGTAAACTCATAAATGAATTCATGTTTTCATCAGTATATACTTTTAATTTTCTTTTCTTTAGTTCGTCAATTAATCCGGTATATATAAGGTTTATTAATGTTATATTTTTTGTTTTTCCCAGAAATAAACTGTTTGTAGTATCTGAAATTGAATCATTATTTTTTTTAAGATTTTTTTTAAAAACAGTATCTGTTCTTAATATGAGAATGCTTAATGAATCTTTTTTGTTTAAAAATTCTTTAGCAAGCTGCCTTTGTTGCGAACAAGAGCATACTAATATAACAAAAATAAAAGGTAAAAAGATATTAACTAATTTAGCGAGCATACTGTTTTTACATGTTTTAAATAGGTTTTGTATGTTTTTGTTTTTCTAAATTTGTTGAGCAAATGTAATTTAAATTTTCGGTTAGAATTTGTAAAATTTCGATTATTATGGTAAATTTGCATAAAGTTAAAAAATAATAAAGTTTTAGCTCTTTAAATTTAAAATATTATGGATACTGCTGAACTTAAAAGCAATTTACATAAACTAATAGTCGAAACTGACGACATTAGTGTTTTAAGCAAAATTCAGGCATACATTAGTACTCTTAAAAGTAAAAAAATTGACTGGTGGGATGATATTTCTAATATGGAAAAAAAAGCTATAGAATCCGGTTTAAAACAACTTGATAATGGCGAAGGTGTTTCCGACGAAGTTGTAAATAAAAAAGTTAATAAATTGCTTCGTAAATAATGAAATTAAAAGAAACCAAAGTTATTTGGTCGCCTTTAGCCGAAGAAACTTATCTGAATACTTTGGAGTTTATTCTTAAAAAATGGACTATTAAAGAAGCTGATGAATTAGTTTGTATGATTAAGGATTTAATTGAAAAAATACAGTCTTTCAAAAACCTTTGTCCACCTTCCCGTAAACACAAAAATATTAGAAAATGTGTTGTTTCTTATCAAACTTCTCTAGTTTACAGAATTCACAAAAATTTTATTGAAATAGTTGCATTTATTGACAATAGAAGTAATACCATTTGTTAATAAAAGGTAATGTGGCAAAAAATAGTTAGAAGGTTATTTTATATTTTTCAATAGTTTACTTTTCCCCCTTATGCCTTATGCCTTTTGCCTTATAACTTATAACTTATAACTTTTCTTTCCTAATTCTTTTATTTTATAAATATTACGCTTCTTTCAAAAGCTCCGTTCCAAAGCTTTTCCCGAAATTTATACATTTTTCAAAGTCGTTTTCATGAAGAGAAAATTTAACGGAAAAGCTTTCTTCAAAAAGGTTTAATTTTAGGTTTGAAAGGTTATCGCGAATAATCTTTACCGCTTCGCCGCTCCATCCGTACGAACCGAATGCTGCTGATAATTTACCTTTATCTCGCAAAGGTATTATTACTGAAAATATCTGATAAATCTGCAAAAGCGAGTTCATGTTGATAGTAGGCGACCCAATTATTAAACCGGAACATTTTTCAATTTCCTTAGCAATTTCATCTAATGCAAGCTTTTCAATATCACACACATTTACTTCAATATTTCCGGCTTGTCTAACGCCTTCAGCTATTTTTTTAGCTATGACCGCAGTATTTCCATAAGCAGATACAAACGGAATAAATACTCTTGGTTTATCAACTACTGACAATGCTTTTCGGGAATACTCCTCCGAAAGATCAACATATTTTTTCCAGTTACTGCGCAATATAGGCCCGTGTCCTGTGCAAATAGCGGCTATTTCGAGAGGACGGATTTTTTCAATTGCCATCAGCATAAATCTGCTGAATGGTTTTAAAATAACATCAAAATAATATTTGAAGGCTTCATCAAAATTTCCTGCAAGGTCGTCATACATTCCATCGCTGCAATAATGAGAACCAAAAGAATCGCAGGTAAATAATATTTTATCCTCTTCCAGATATGTGTAAATAGAATCGGGCCAGTGAAGGTTTGAAGCAGTGATAAATTGTAATGTTTTATTTCCAAGATCGAGAGTTTGTCCTCCCTTCACAATAATATTCGGAAATTCATATCCCAAAAGATCGTTCAAATAACGGATAGCATTACCACTACCAACTATTTTTGCGTTAGGCGCAATTTTTAAAAGGTTCCTCACATTTCCCGAATGATCAGGCTCTGTATGATTAATGATAATGTATTCAATTTCCTCAGGATTAACAAGGCTTCTGATTTTTCTCTCATATTTATCCCAAAACTTTTCTTTGGTTGTTTCAACTATAGTTTTTTTCTGAGCATTAATAAAATATGAATTATATGTTGACCCGTACTTGGTTTCCATAACCAAATCAAAAGTTCTTAAATCAGGATCTTTAACTCCTATCCATTTTACATCATTAGTGATGTCAAGTATTTTAGCGTCTTCCATAATTTATTTTATACTTTACAAAGGATAAATTACTTAATATTATTTAAGAACAAGGATTAACGAATGATGATTTGCTATGTAAGACTGCCTTCATAAATCTAAAATCGTTAATCCTTGTTCGTTATTATTTACAACTGAATAATTAGAGCTTGTCCGTGATGTTGCCAAAAATAAAAATATTGCAAATTGCAAAAGTTAAATTGCAAATTGTAAATTTATAAGACTTAGAATTATCAGTGCTTATAATGTTTTTTGAATTTTGCACTTTAGATTTTACATTTTAAAATTTGCACTATATATAGTAAAATATATAGTGC
>JAAXXA010000560.1 GCA_013334735.1 Bacteroidota bacterium | reverse complement strand
ACTGAGGAGAGGCATAGTAGAATTTATATTTTACAATAAGCTTAATGCCTCGTCTCGAAGTGTGGCAGGGGGTTTATTAAAATTGCCCGTAAATACTGCCTTTTAGTATTAATAGTTGTAAAATTAATTTTATTTATTTGGAATAGTTGTTTTGGGAGTAACAGGCTCTGATTTTGTTTCAGCCTGATCTTTTTTATGAATTAAAATACCATTTCTTTCATAATAAAGATAAACTTTTTTAGCATCTTTTTCTACTACTGCTTCATAAGCAATCGCTCCATTATCATACTTATAAGCTTCGATAGTTTTATAGCCTACATAATCTTTTGCAATATTGTCAGTAATTGATTTTTGTAACTCTGTTACATTAATTGCCGTTTTGGTGGGTTGTGCAACCTGTGCTGCTGTTTTGTTGGAAACTGTTGCTGATGTTATACTTGTTGCTTTATTGCTTTGTGCATTGGCAAATGTGAAAGACGATGCAATAATTAATACTAAAACAATCTTTTTCATAACATTTAGAATTTAAGTTAAATTTATTTTGTTAATTTATTTAATGCAAAGTAAAATCTATTAGAATAAACAATTACTATGTTTGTAGTTAAAAGTTGTTAAAGGAAATAAAAGTCTTAACAATTATTAACTTTATAATTGATAATAGGCAATTCGCTCCGCCATGGTGCATACGCGCAAGCTAAGTGTTTGCATTTTGGGCTAAACTCGTGTTAGATAAGAATTTCACTCCCCCGACATTTATGTCGGGGGCAATAAATACCCCTATTCACAAGGACTTTAGTCCAACTAAACTCTTTGTGTTATAAGGTTTTTCAGCTAAAAAAATGTTTTTTAACTTGAAGCCTATGCGACTTGTTGGTGATAGGAACAAAATAATATTTTTTGCAAACCTGTTTCGTATCGGTATAAATAAATTATATTTGCGGTTTAAATTAAATAAATAATAAAATAAGATGAAAACAAATTTGATAAAATTATTTCTTACAGTTGTTGCAGCAGTTTCGATTAACATCGCTTTTTCTCAGGAAAATCAGAAAAAAAACGCAGAAGATCCCGTTTTGTTAACAGTGGCAGGCGATAAAATAACAAAATCGGAATTTCTGAGTGTATATAACAAAAACAACTTGAAAAATGATATTATTGATAAAAAATCACTTGAAGAATATCTTGATTTATTTGTCAATTTTAAATTAAAAGTTAAAGAAGCAGAAGCATTGGGTTTAGATACAGTGTCATCATTCAAAAGCGAATTAGCCGGTTATAGAAAACAGCTTGCGCAACCCTATTTAATTGACAAAGATGTAAACGATAAACTTCTTCAGGAAGCTTACGACAGGATGAAGTGGGATATAAGAGCAAGCCATATATTAATAAAAGTAGGACCAAATGCATCGCCTAAAGATACTTTGATTGCATATAATAAAATTATGTCGATTGTTGCAAGAATAAAAAATGGTGAAGATTTTGGAAAAGTTGCTGCTGAAACATCTGAAGATCCCACTGCAAGAGATATGGCCGCTACAGGCAATCGTCCATTTATGAAAGGAAATGCCGGCGATCTCGGATATTTTAGCGCTCTTGATTTGGTTTACCCGTTTGAAACTGTAGCTTACAATTTAAAAGCCGGTGAGGTTTCGCAAGCTGTAAGAACAGATTTTGGCTATCATTTGATAAAAGTAACTGACAAAAAACCAGCTATGGGAAAAGTTCAGGTAGCGCATATACTTGTTTCAATTCCTGCTAATTCTACAAAAGATGATTCTGCTAAATATAAAGCTAAGATTTTTGAAGTGAGCAATAAAATTAAAAACGGCTCTTCTTTTGAAGATATGGCAAAAGAATTTTCCGATGATAAAGCTTCCGGAGCAAAGGGTGGTGTTATTCCTTGGTTTGGCGTAAGCAGAATGGTTCCTGAATTTATTGAAGCTATCTCTAAACTTAAAAATAAAAATGATATCTCGGAGCCGGTTCAAACAATGTACGGCTGGCATTTAATTAAATTTTTGGATAGAAAAGGTATAGCTCCTTTCGATAGTATTAAAACCGAACTTAAAACAAAAATAGGAAAAGATTCCCGCGCATCCAAATCAAAGGAAGTTATGATTTCCAAAATAAAAAAAGAATATAATTTTAAGGAAGATTATAAAACGCTTACTGACTTTTATAAAGTAGTTAATGATAGTATCTTTTCCGGAAAATGGAAAATTGAAAAAGCAAAAGGGTTTACAAAAACAATGTTCACTTTAGGAGATAAACATTACAATCAACAAGATTTTGCAAAATTCCTTAATGAACACCAGCTTTCCAAAATAAAAGAGGACAGCTCTATATTTGTGAATAAAATGTATAAAAAGTTCGTAGAAGAATCTGTTATTAATTTTGAAGACAGCAAACTTGAAGGAAAGTATCCTGAATTTGGATCTTTGATGAAAGAATACAGAGACGGTATTTTGCTTTTCGAACTTACCGATGAAAAAGTATGGTCAATGGCTGTTAAGGATACTGTTGGTTTAAAAGCATTTTATGAATTGAATAAAAATAAATACATGTGGGATGACAGATTAGATGCAATTATTTATACTTGCTCGAATGCTGACATATCTAAAGCTACACGCAAACTTCTTAAAAATGAAAAGCTGTCAAACGATTCTATTGAAAAAATAATTAACAAGGACTCTCAGCTTAATCTGAAAATAGAATCAGAAAAATATCTGAAAGGGGAGAATACTGTTATAGACTCT
>JAAXXA010000559.1 GCA_013334735.1 Bacteroidota bacterium | reverse complement strand
TGCGCGTTTGCATTCCTGTCGTTTCTTAATGTATCTGCCGATTCTCAGCAATGGTACAATGTATCTAAATGCTCTGTTTTATGACTCTGGTTGCAAGGAATAGCGTCGGGTAATGCTTCCCGTTATTTTGATCCAAAAGTGACCTGTAAAGCATTTGTTTATCAAAATTACAAGGACGCAATTTTCGTTACATTTCCTGTTTGTTTCTTAGAACGATTTTGCACTTCTGATTCTCAGCAATGGTACTCTGTTTATTAATGCGCTGCTCTCTGCCTCTGGTTGCTGCTGTAATTCGATTCTCAGCAATGGTACAATGATTATAAAAGCTCTGCTCTTTGCCTCTGGCTTCAATGACGTTTTTAAAATAAATTTATGTGATACTTGTGTTTCAAAAATTATTACTTTTAGAATCTGAAACACAAATTTTTTTAAAACTAAGGTGTTTCCGTGCAGATACTATATATTTAAATCAAGATTTTATTATGAAGAATATAATGTAATTTAAATTATTGTTATTTTAGGTATCATTGCATTTTAATTTGCCAAATGTTTCAATAGAATTAAAATGGATAAAAGAATTTATAGTTTAGATGCGTTAAGAGCTATTATGTTGCTGCTTGGGATTGTTATTCATTCTGCTGCTTCATACACTACGATTGCAATATTTCCATGGCCTGTTAAAGACAAAAGCGTTAGTGTACTTTTCGATTATTTAGTATTAAATATACATTCTTTCAGAATACCTGTTTTCTTTGTATTGGCGGGTTTTTTCCTTGCTATGCAATATAGTAAAAGAGGTCTTAAAAATACTTATCTAAACCGTGTTTTCAGAATACTATTTCCATTTATTGCTTCAATGATTTTAATTGCGCCGCTAACACGTATAATATTCATGCATTTTGTACAAAAACTCGAATGGAATGTAATTCTCAATTCAATAATTTCTTTAAAAATATACATCAATATATTTACAGGGCATCTCTGGTTTCTATACTATCTGTTCATTGTTATAAGCATTTTTCATATTGTTAAAATAGTAAAGATTAAAGTCCTAAAACATCTGCATGAGCAAGTCGGAAAGATTTTAAACAGGAATTCATTTATTGCATTTGTTTTGTTTTCTGTTATCTCATTCGTGTGTATCCTGATTCAACAGAAAGGTTATATTGAAAGCAATATTAAACTAACACCTGATCCATTTTGTTTTCGGGTATATATTGTTTAATTTTAAAGATTCATTCTCAAAAATTTTCAAAAAATGGAGGCTTTATTTATTAATTTCATTCTTGCTTTCAGCCGTCTATTTTCTCCTATTTATCGCAATTAAAGAAAAACAGCAAATTGTTTTTATAATTACCGCCTCCTTTATTTGTTCCTTATTATCATGGTCGATGGTTTTTGGCTTGTTCGGTTTCTTTTATACAAAGCTAAATAAAGAATCAAAAATATTTTCTACAATAAGTTTTTCCTCTTATTGGGTTTATATCATGCACCTTCCACTTACATTTTTCATCAGTTTATTACTTTATAATTCTTCAATCCCGCATTATTTTAAATTTATAATAAATGTTGTTATAACTTATCTGATTTTGATGATTCTTTATAAATTGGTTGTTGAAAAAACCATAATAGGAAAATTCCTGAATGGGAAAAAGAAAAACATCAAATAACAACCCAACTTGAAAACGATTAATGAACAAACTTAAAACTTATCCCAACCACCCGTGGATAAGTTGTACGTGCAAAAATTGGTTGTCCGTTTTGTTTTTGATTGTTCAATGTTTGCTCTGTAAGCATTTCGGTGCCACCATTGTTTAATGAACCCAATCCTCCAAGGCTTAAAATTCCGACCGAATCGAAAATATTAGTTGCAAAAAGCGATAATTCGAAATATTTAAAAAGCTTAAAACTGATTCCGCTTCCAAGGGACCAATAAGCAGGAAGCTCAATGGTATTACGCATATTTCCCATTCGTTTACCCACATAATTTAAAGAAATATATGGTTTAATGGTTTTGTATTTATAATATATATTCAAATTAGAATTGATTCTAGGAATTTCGCTGATATAATTTCCCGAAAAATCTTCTTCAAAGTCATCGTTCATATTTTGTGGTGTAAGGTTCATATTATAATAAGTAAATCTGTATAATTTAGGACGAAGTAAGGTTGTATTTAACTGTACCTGAAAATGTTTAAAATACGATATATTACATTCCAGCTCCAGCCCCATGGTTTGCATGGTATTAAAAGTAGCCGGGGTCATGCGTGTAGTGTTATTAATATAAACAAACTGCTGGAAAGGGACATTCTCTAAATGGTTGAGAAAAGCAACAGCCTGACAGGAAATGAACTCTTTATTCAATTTATATCCGAATTCAAGCTGATTTATGCTCTCAATATAACCTTTCTGTGGTTTGATATTTTCAAAATTGTTCACATAATAATCAAGTTCGGGTGTCTTATTGGAATAGGTATATCTTAAAAACATTGACTGATTATCCGACAATAAATATAATAGCCCCAATGAACCCGATTTTGACAAGTAATTAAAATCTATTGTGTCATATACGCCCGAAGCTTTGCGGAAAGCTGCATCATACCATGTAGTGTAATCGCCATCCTGACCCAAAGGAAACTGGTTAATTACAGGATCTTTTCCTGTCGGGGTAGTCCAGCGTTCTTTTATTCCTTTATGCGTGGTGTTTTCAATTCGAATACCACCGTCAACATTTATTTTATTATTTATTTTATAAATATCG
>JAAXXA010000059.1 GCA_013334735.1 Bacteroidota bacterium | reverse complement strand
CTGGCTGATTGTAATCTTGTATGCATCAAGTTTACTTTTATTGATGTTAATTTTAATTTCCCTTTCATTTCCTCCAATCAGCGAGATATATCAGGCAATTTATAATTCAAATATTGAAATGCCTACAGGTAAAATTGAAAGTAATGTTAAACAATATACAGTAAGGTTATTAGGAAAATTAAAATCTTTAGAGGAGTTTCGTGATATAACGGTTTCAAGAACAATTTCAGGAAGCAGTATTAAATTATCCGATATTGCCGAAGTTGTTGATGGTATTACAGAACAGACTAATTTGAATAAAATCAATGGTAAAAATTCTATTGGTATTATTATTCAGAAACAAACTGACGCTAATACAGTTGATGTTTGTAAAAGGGTAAAAGAACAACTAAGGTTGCTCGAAAATCAATATTCCGACTATCAGTTAAAGTTTGATATTGCCTCTGACAATTCCACATATACCTTAGATTCAGCTAATGCAGTAATGGAAGATTTAGGTTTTGCCATATTACTTGTTGCATTCGTTATGTTTATTTTCTTACATAGTATTCGAAACTCATTCATCGTTTTAATTTCTATTCCTGCTTCAATCATTTCGGTTTTCATAGCTATGTATATTTTAAATTTCTCACTCAATTTGCTCACCTTAATGGCTCTCTCTTTGTTGATTGGTATTTTGGTCGACGATTCTATTGTGGTTTTGGAAAATATATACCGTCATCTGGAAATGGGAAAAAATAAGCATAAAGCGGCGCTTGATGGCAGAAATGAAATCAGTTTTACTGCTGTTGCTATAACCATGGTGGACGTTGTTGTATTTCTACCTCTTTCATTAGTATCTGGTATGATAGGCAACATGCTTAGGGAGTTTTCTCTGGTTATTGTATTTGCAACTCTCATGAGCCTCTTTGTTTCGTTTACCGTTACCCCTTTATTAGCCTCACGCTTCGGCAAAATACAGGATTATACAAAAAAATCTATTATCGGAAGGTTTTCTGTTTGGGTAGAAACTACATACAAAAAGATTGTAAGATATTACGAAAGAATTCTGCAATGGTCTTTAAATCACCGAAAAACAGTATACCTGACAGTAACAATATTGATCTTAATATCATTTTCCCTTGTAGGAATGGGCTTGGTTGGCACTGCATTTATGAATGATGGCGACCAGGGTGAATTTATTGTTAAGCTTGAAGGCGAACCACAGAATACTCTTTACCAAACAACACAGCTAACACAAAAAGTAGAAAATCTTTTGCTAAAAAAACCAGAGGTTGTTAAAGTTTATTCGAACATCGGGTATTCAAGCTCTGATTTTGGAACAGGCAGTGGAGTAAATAATAAGAGTGAAATAACAGTTAATCTTGTTTCGATAAAACAGCGATCTATTTCTGTTAGCGAGTTTACAGCAATGATAAAAAAAGAAGTTCAGGAAATACCGGGGTTAAAAGTTAGTGCTACTCCTTCCTCCATGATGGGAAACGCAGATGATTCACCAATACAAGTATTATTACGCGGGCCTGATATAACTAAACTCTTTGAGGTAGGCGATAGTGTAATGAAAGTCATCAAACAAATATCGGGCACAAATGATGTGAAATTATCAATTGATAAAAGCAAACCTGAATTGCAGATCAAACTCGACAGAGAAAAAATGGAGCAATTAGGTTTTAATGTGCAACAAGTTGGAAGTACTCTAAGTCTTGCATTAGCTGGAAATACTGATTTGCAATATTCCGAAGGCGATGATGATTTTGACATTAATGTCCAGTTAGACCAATTCAACCGTAAAAAAATTGACGATGTGAGGTCTCTCACATTTTTAAATAATCAGGGTAAGGTTGTTGAATTAAAAAACTTTGCCACTATTACTCAGTCATTAGGTCCTAATAAACTTGAAAGATACGACCGTATTTCATCTCTTACTGTAAAATGTTCGGTCTATGGTCGTCCGGTTGGAACCGTTGGTAATGAAATAAAAACTGCGATAAAAGAAAAAATACATACTCCTGAAATTACTATTGACTATAAAGGTCAAATGGAAAGGCAGGCTGACGCATTCAGCAGTTTGTTTACGGCTATTGCTGCTGCATTGATTTTTGTCTATCTTGTAATGGTAGCTCTTTACAATTCTTATCTATATCCTTTTGTTGTTTTGTTCTCAATACCTGTAGCAATAATCGGAGCTTTGTTTGCATTAGCACTTTCAGGAGAATCCCTAACTATTTTCTCTATGGTTGGAATGATAATGTTGATTGGGCTTGTATGTAAAAATGCAATTCTGATTGTAGATTTTGCGAATAAATTCAGGGATAAGGGTCTTGCCGTCAGGGAAGCACTAATAGAAGCAGGAAAGGAAAGGCTCAGACCAATTCTTATGACAACTTTTTCAATGATTTTCGGTATGCTCCCCATAGCTCTTGCTTCGGGTGCAAGCGCCGAAAGTAAAAACGGTTTGGCATGGGTTATTATTGGCGGCCTTACAAGTTCTTTAATTTTCACATTGGTATTAGTGCCTTCTGTTTATATGAGTATGGAAAAATATAAAGAAAAATTCAAGAAAATATTTTCACGGAAAAAGCAAATCATTGCTATTGAAAGCAATGATTGAATTAATATCTGATGTTACGCAAAAATACAGAATCTAAGATAGCGGTCAGTCAGAGCAGATTTTCATGGAACGTAGTGGAAGGAAAAGATTGTCGAAGACGACCGCTATATAGGCAGTCACTCTTCGACACGCCACGATTTATAGAAATATCTTTATTCTGAATACTTTAAAATAATCGTGTCGGCTCTGAGTGACTTTGACAAATAATATAAATATGCGTAACATCAGTTAATTATAACAAAAATAAAAAAGAACAAAACAATTATACCCAGCACCTCAAAAAAAGAAATTGCCAATATCTGATGTTACGCAAAAGAAATATTTTCTTGATATTTTTCATTTTTATAAACAATAAGACTGCGGACTTCGAGTAATTCCGTCCATCTCGATACTTTTCGCAAGTACGAAACACTCGATGAACGGAATTGTATTGAGAAGCCCGCTATTTTTAATATATCTTATTTTGCGTAACATAAGTTAATATGTAAAATTTCAAATCTCTTTTTAACATAAAATGAATACAACATCAATCAACAAACGAAACAGGACATACAAAATTAGTTTAGTCTCTGTATAAATATAATTTACACATTTTATTGGTTGTAAATTTACCTTCTTGCAGTAGCCCTTTGTTGTTACGATTTAATTAGTCACTTTTAATTGAATTTACACCGAGTTATAACGGATATAAGATGAATCTGCAAATAAAATTAAACATCACCTTTTTTAAACAATCATTTAGCTTTCCATAACAAATTTTTAACAAAAAAAATACAATATTTCAAATTAATGTCGTATGTTTGCAACATTAAACATTAAATCATGACAAACAATAAATTTTCGGAATTTAGTGATGCACAGCAAGAACTTGCCTCTTTTGCAAAAATTTTTTCTCATCCGGCTCGTATCGCTATTATTCAATTGCTTTCTGAAAAGAAAGAAATTAAAACAGGAAATATTTCTGATTTTCTTCCCATAAGCCGCACGACAGTGTCGCAACACTTAAAGGAACTAAAACAATTCGGTTTAATCAAAGGAACCATTGATGGTTTAAAAATTCATTATTGCCTCGACATGATGAAGTTGGCTGAAATGCAAACCAAATACGATAGCTTTTTTAAAAAAACAATTACATCTTTCTTTTGCGAATGTTAGTTAAATAAAATATAAACTTAAATAAAAAAACAAATGACAAACAATTTCAATTATAAAATGATTACAAAATCATTATTAACATTTAATGTTATTATAATATTTTTGATATTCCTAACATCATGCGGGAACAGCAATTCAGAAAATAAATCAGGTGATTCAAAAAATGTTGATTCATCTAAAATTTCAAAATTATCAGGTGAAAACAAAGAGAAAACAGAATCAGATAAATCAACAGTTAATGAAAGTTCTGCATTATTAGAAACATCATCTGAAAAATCAGGTATATTAACTGTAAAAGCATCACTTGAAAAAGCAAAAAAAGACGGCAATTCGGTATTTATGGTTGTAACAGGTACTGGGGATACGGAACTTGCAAAAGCATTATTAATGGCAGGAAGCGCAAATAAATCTGTAAAAAAATCTGTTGTAGTTCAAATGAATCGTGATGATAAAATCAATGCAAATCTAGTAACTGAATATGGGGTAGCAAGCGCTCCTTTGCCTTTAATTTTGGTTTTTTCTCCAAATAGTGTACTGGCAGGTGGATATCTTTTAACCGAAGCAACTGCCGATAAACTTGTTAAACTTATTCCATCACCTAAACACGATGCTGTTTTACAAGCATTAAATAATAAAAAAAGTGTATATATTGTAGCTACAAAAAAATCATTTACCGATAAAGCAAAAGTTATTGAAAATTGCAAGGCTGCCGTTGTGCAAATGGCGTATAAAGCGGAGTTAATACAAATTGATATGGATGATGCTAAAGAAAAAACTTTTCTTGAACTTTTGAAAATAAATACATCTTCAGCATCAGCTGCTACTGTTGTAATTAATTCAAGAGGACAGATCAGCGGTACTTTTTATGAGTTAAAGGATGCCGCAACCCTTGTAGCACTTGCAAAAAAAGTATCAAGTGGTGGCTGCGCACCGGGTGCTTGCGGAGGTAATAAAAGTTGTGGGAAATAATAACAAATACTTATTATGAATATTAAAAAACTAGTTTGGCTTGAATTCAAGCAGCATAAGTCACAATTAATTTCAGGTTTGCTAGCTATAACTCTCGGTATAGCAGTAATAGTAGGCATAAGATCTATATCTGTTGTTTCGGAAAAAGCAGTCGCAATTAATCTGGATAATCTTGGCGCAAATATTTTGGTTTTGCCTCAGTCTTCCAATGTAGATAATTACTATACAGCGGATATTGATGCGCCCACTTTTCCTGAAGAATATGTTGAACGTGTTGCTACATCAACTATTGCAGGCGTTGATAACATGTCGCCAAAACTTACAAGAAGAGTTACTATTGCCGGACAAAAATATGTTCTGACAGGAATTCTTCCAAAAAATGAATTGGCTTCTAAACCAATATGGCAAAATTCAGGTTTATACGGAAGCGAATTAAAAGCATCATGCGGTCCAAACCCTTCAAATGAAACATTAGGTTACAAAGACGAAAAACTGCAACGAAAATCAATCGATTCTTTATCTGCTGACGATTGCATGATGGGATATTCAGCAGCAAGGAGGCTAAATATAAAAGAAGGCGGAACTGTTACTATTGAAGGCAAATCTTTTAAAGTAGCCAAAATAATTTCAGAAACCGGAACCATTGACGATGACCGGATTTTTGCACACTTGCATACTGTTCAGAATTTACTTGGTATTAAAGCGCAAATCAGCGCCATCGAAATCATGGGCTGCTGTAATGCCATTTCGGAAGGACTTTTAGGAAAACTTCGCAACATTCTTCCTGACACTAAGGTTACAACTATAGGGCAAATTGTTTCAACCCAAATTCAAACCAATCAAATGATGAATAAAGTTTCTCTGATTTTCTTAATCATTATCATTTTTGTGGGAGGAATATCCATTGGAAATTTTATGTGGGCTAATGTTAATGAGCGACGCAAAGAAATAGGAATGTTAAGAATGATTGGGTTTTCAAGAACTGTTATTCATAAAATGTTATTAGCAAAGGCATTTATTTTAGGTGTTTTGGGAGGTGTTATTGGCTATATTCTCGGAACTATTGCAGGAATGTGGTTAGGTCCCGAACTGGCAGGTCTTTCAGTAAATCCAATTCCAAGCCTTATTGGTGTTGCGTTAGTGATTTCTATTGGAGTTTCATTAATCGGCTCTTTAATTCCGGCTTATCTCGCCGGAAAGATTGAACCATTTTCAAATATGCAGGAGAGCTAATTAGACTCTGTAAGTAATGTAGCCAAAAATAAAAATATTGCAAATTGCAAAAATTAAATTGCAAATTGTAAATTTTTAAGACTCAGAATTATCAACGCTTATAATGTTTTTTTAATTTTGCACTTTAGATTTTACATTTTTAAATTTGCACTATATATTTTGATACAATGAGTGTACATAAGGACACTAATTTGACTCTGTAAATAAACTACTGTTATGTCAAATGTATGATGTCTGATGTAAAATGTCAGGAAATATGATTTTCAATCTAAAATCAAATTCGACGTGGCGAACGTAAATCTAAAATGATATATTATGTTATTAAAAGTAAACAATCTTATTAAACAATATCAAAAGACTGGCAAAGGTGTTAATGCTTTAGATAATATTAGCTTTGAAGTTAAAAAGGGAGCCTTTGTTACCATTACCGGTCCATCAGGATCCGGCAAAACAACCCTCTTACTTTCTCTGGCTGGGTTGATCAGAACTACCTCAGGGGAAATTAATTTCAACAATTTTAGGATTGATAACGCAACTGATAAGCATCTGTCAGATTTCAGAAAAGATCATGTTGGATTTGTTATGCAAAGTTTTGCGCTGATACCATATCTTACAGCTATCGAAAATGTGATGCTCCCTATGGCAATTTCTAATGTTTCAAAAAAAGAGAAAATAGAAAAAGCGAATGATTTAATGAATTTGGTTGGTCTCGAAGATAGAAAAACCCATTTTCCCAGAGAGTTATCAGCCGGTCAGCAACAACGAGTAGCTATAGCGAGAGCTTTAATAAACGAACCAGCCTTAATTTTAGCGGATGAACCAACAGGAAATCTTGATCCCTCACTATCATCAGATATTCTCAATTTGCTAAAAAAAATAAACAACGAGAAACATGTTACCATACTAATGGTTACTCACAGCCCAATGGCTGCCGAATTTGGCAATCTTAAAATTCAATTATCAGAAGGTAAATTAATAAATGAGATTAAATATAATTCTGTGATAGACTGAAAAACAAGAAAATATTAATAGTTTTGACATTTTCAAATAAAATCATTTTCAAATTTTTAAATTATTTTTTATGGAAACAAATAAAAAACGATTAAAATTCTTAGACAGGTATTTAACCTTATGGATTTTTCTGGCAATGTTCATAGGTGTATTCTCAGGGTATTTTTTCCCAGTAGTAGCCGATTTCTGGGAATCTCTTAAATCATCGCCCGAAAGCACTACCAACATTCCTATTGCGATAGGTCTGATACTTATGATGTATCCTCCCCTTGCAAAAGTAAAATACGAAGAACTCGGTGATGTATTTCGCAACTGGAAAATATTATCGCTGTCGTTGGTTCAAAACTGGATTATAGGACCGGTACTTATGTTCACGCTTGCAATTTTGTTTTTTAAATTTTTTCCCGGGCATGATAATTCCAACCTTCCTTACATGTACGGCATTATCATGATTGGTCTTGCACGTTGTATTGCAATGGTAATTGTTTGGAACGAGCTTGCAAAAGGCGATACACAATATGCAGCCGGCTTAGTAGCTTTTAACAGTATTTTTCAGGTACTTTTCTTTTCGGTTTACGCATATTTTTTTATTGCGGTTCTGCCCGGATGGTTTGGAATACCCACTAATGATGCCGTTGAAAATATCACGATCGGTCAAATTGCAAAAAGTGTATTTATTTATCTTGGAATCCCATTTATTGCAGGCTTTTTAACTCGTTTTATTTTAATTCGTGTAAAAAGTAAGGAATGGTATCACACCAAATTTATTCCTAAGATAAGCCCCATAACTCTTATTGCGCTTCTGTTTACAATTATTGTGATGTTCTCCCTTAAAGGAGAATATATCATTAAAATCCCTCTCGACGTTGTATTAATTGCGATCCCTCTGCTTATATATTTTGTTATAATGTTTATGCTTTCATTTTTCATGAGCAAGAAAATTGGCGCCAATTACGGGCAATCGGTTACTCTGTCTTTTACAGCAGCCAGCAATAATTTCGAGCTTGCTATTGCCGTAGCTATTGCTATTTTCGGTATGAATTCGGGTGAAGCATTTGCCGCGGTTATAGGTCCTTTGGTTGAAGTTCCTGTTATGATAGCTCTGGTAAATGTGGCTTTCAGGTTCAAAAGAAAATATTTTAAAGAAATATAATTAAAATATTTGTGTTATAGCACAAATATGCGTATATTTGTGCTATAAATACAACTTTTATGAAAAACACTATAAAAACCCTCTTGTTTGAATGGCAAAACAAGCATCTGCCAACAGCAATAAAAAGAGAGATTAATCTTAATAAATATCTCAACAATAAAGTCCGTAAAGTTATTGCCGTAACTGGATTCAGAAGAGTAGGGAAAACATTCCTTTTGCTTGATCTTGCTAATAGTTTGTTGAAAAAGCATTCAAAAGAAGAAGTTATTTATTTGAATTTTGAGGATGAACGTATTGACCCTGACACTAAATTTCTTACAGAACTCCTGCCTGTTATTAAAGAGCTTTACGGGAGAGCGCCTAAATATTTGTTACTTGATGAAATACAAATTATACCCGGCTGGAGTAAGTGGGTACGCAGAATTCATGACTCAACAGAAATAGAAATAATTGTTACCGGCTCTAATTCAAAAATGTCCTCGTCCGAAATCCCGACAGAATTAAGAGGTCGCTTTATAGAACTTCATGTTCGTCCATTATCATTTAAAGAATTCCTTATTTTTAAAAAAATTAAATTTGTTTTAAAAGAGCTTGAATTTAATGAAAACGTAAGAGTAAAAATCAATAATTTACTACAGGAATATTTACACTTTGGCGGATTACCGGAAGTTGTTCTTACTGATGAAAGTAGAAAAACTGATATTGTTCAATCCTACTACAAAACTGTTGTTGGAAGAGATATTGCAGAACATTATAACATCAGAAACGATCAATTGTTACGCTCATTATTAAGGTTGTTGCTCAATCAACGAACATTCACTCTTAGCAAATTAACAAATACACTAAAGAGCATGCAAATTGCTGCTTCAAAACATACTATTGCTCTATATATGGAATACATTAAAAATTCATATTTTTCAGAATATTTAAGTTGTTTTTCCTATAAAGTAAAGGACGAGAATAAACATCCGCGCAAAGTATATTGTGTAGATAACTCTTTTAATAAAATTTTATCTTTACGACTTACCGTTGATAATGGTTTTTATTTTGAAAATGCGGTTGCCCATTCTTTATTATCAAAATATTCAGAAATCGCATATTGGAAATCACAAAAAAATGATTATGAAGTTGATTTTGTAGTTAAAGACAATAATAAAGTAATAAAATTAATTCAAGTTTGTTATGATATTAATGAATCGAAAACTTTCGAAAGAGAAATCAGAGCATTGATAAATGCTTCTAAAGAACTTAAATGTGATAATCTTATACTAATTACTCCCGAAATAAATAAAACAGAAAAAATAAAATGGTTCGACCATACTGCACAAATAAAATTTGTGTCATTGCTTCAGTTTTTATTGTTGGAATAATTGAAGTTTGCGTATATTTGAAAAAAATAACTTTGTTAAAATCTTCATTATGAAAAAATCAATCAATACTTTTTATTTTTCAGCAATTGTAATTACATGTTTGTTTTTTTCTTCATGCGCAAAAGATACACTAAACGATGCTGAAAAATTGGCCGCATTAAAAAATGTTACATTTACTTATAACAATATTAGTTTTGTAATAACTATTCCTACCGGCGCTTTAAGCAGTGGTAAAACTTTTAATGAACTTTTAACAGAAGATTCTGCAAAATATGCAAATCCCGCAAATTATTCCATCGATTTTATAGTTAACATGAATGCTGACAATACTAAAAAAAATGCAGAAGATGCTAAGTTTGACGGAATGACTGTAAATGTGATCATGGATACTATTGTATCTTATCCCGTATCAACTGTTGTGCATTCTTTCGAAATATTAAAAAACACCGCCCAACAAGTAAATGCCGAGGGCGGGATTAATTTGAAAACACACCGGCTTACAGGATTATACATTTTTAAACAGGTTGTGGCAGGCGAAGATTTAGCAGCCACATTATCAACAATGCTAAATTATAATTTTGGTGGGTTAAGCGGAGTAATAAACCTTCCGGATGTTCATCAGCAAATTCCAACATCTGCGTCC
>JAAXXA010000558.1 GCA_013334735.1 Bacteroidota bacterium | reverse complement strand
GATTTTCTGGGGATACAGCGGGGTCTTCGGGGAGGGCAGTGCCGACGCCTTGTTAGTGATATTGGATGAGGCTGGCGCCCCCCTTGTGAAAAAGATTATCGACAACCACTATTTCATATTTTTGATCGCATATCTGATTTTTTATTGATTTAATACATTCAATAATTTGGTCACCACCATTCCAATTCACTATCACGATCCTTAATAACACATCCATAATGACTATAAAAAATAAGATTTATAATACACCATATCAATAAACAAATAGATAATCATAACCGTAAAAGCAGCCACCCCCACATGCCTATAGATACCTGGCAAATCAAACACCCATATCAAATAAGAAAACATAGTCATCTCATATATCCTCTGTGAAAGAACTGGAATTCTATTCAATAAATAATACATTGTTATACCATAGACTGATACCCAAAACCATAAACGATGCGAGGTTCCAATCTTTTTATAAAATTTAAACCCAATCATAATCAAAAATATTGTAACGACTGTTTTACTATTAACAATTGTTGGTATATCATAATATAAAGACGCATCGCCGACATACCGATCCAACATTGGATTAAAATTTCTGAACAATGATACAAATCCTGCATTATCATTCCAGAACATAAAACTAGAAACAAACAGAATTAATACAGCAAAATTAATCAAAGACTTCTTAACTGAATTACCCTGTACCCTTTCCGCCAAGAGCATAAGTGGATACAGAACCAAACACGAATAATGAAACAGCGATGATATAAACATCATCGCATGACCATTACGTCTATTCCCTTCACTAAAATAATATATTGACCAATAAAGAAATGCAGACCCGACTGCCAAACGCAGCTGTGTCAACTCATGTAATGGATACAATAAAAACAAATACCATAATATCATAATAATCCAATTGCGATATCTTGATATAATCAACATTTTCATACCCAACCCAATACAAGAAACCATAAATAGCAATAACTGTATATTTGATTTTAATATTATCTTTATCAAATACACCAAACCAACAAAACCAGGCTCCATGCGCGTTTGCATTGGATAGCGGTATTCATCAAAAAAATAACTATAATTATAGTAATCTCTTGACTCTCCAAAAATCTTATACCCCGCCAATACACTCATAAAAAGCACAAGCACCAAAACAAAAATCTTTCTCTTTCTGCATACACACAAATGCATTTCGGCCATTTTACCGTCGTTTTATTAACCAAGCAATAATTAATCATAATAATTATTCTTACAAAACTCAAAACAAACCCTTTTATACGCAACAATCTCATTACATTCAATACATCTCTATAAAAACATATTTACACATCATCTTTTTCCTCAACATACGCCACAACAGCACAATAAAAGACTGAGAATAACACACAAATATTAACAATACATACTCAACACCCAACATACATTATAAATCTATTTCTTATACTTAACATTTTCTGTTTTATCTTTCTGCCATCAACGGAATGACTATGAAGAATCAAATATTTATTATCATATCTCGCATCACTTTTACCCAATGATGTTATTTTAAAATTATTAATCCATGCAACCCAAGGAATACTAATCTGATCTCTTTTTGCGCCTTTTTTGTATTCACCCCACCACATCTCCATAATCTTTTCTATATTTTTTTCATTTTTCCTAAAAATCACATTACATTCATATAATCCAGCACTTTTCGGATATCCCGATTCCAAGTATTTTCTCAACTGTCTTTTAATTAACATCACATCAACGTGTCCTAATTTCGCACACTCTATTGCCTCATCATATAAACACTTTCTAAATGGGTGATCATACATGCCCATAATGACATTATTTTTATTTAAATCTTCTGCAACCTCATAAACATCACCAACCAATTCTATAGAACCATCCACATATACAGTATAATCATACCCCCTCAATTCAGATAACTTTTGTATATTAATTTTTATATACCTATTTACATCCTTTGCATTCATAGATAAACTCTTAATATCATGTGATACCCATGTTTCAGGAACTAATTCGGGCGTATCTGTCCAGCAATGATAATCTATCCTATCATCTATATATTTAGGCAACCTTATTTTATCATACCCACCCACAACGCATGTATAAATAGCCAGTCTCATCCCCATAAATCTTTTTTATTTTTTTTACTTATAGCATTTTTTATAACAAAAACACTCAAGCCCGCCGCCATCACTTAAAACAATTTCTATTCTAGAGCAACAATACTCGCAGGCAACTAAACTTAAATCAACAATATCATAATTTAACCTAATATTAACCAATTCATATACACTAAAGAATTCTTTTTTGTAACAACACACTAGCAACAACCCCTGATATAACTCTACTTGAGATCTCATGCATCAAAGTTGGTGCATTATTAACTAATATATATTTTCTACCCAACACATAACCCATTGGATTATCAAGACTCATATATTCCGTTCCTTCAATCGATCGTCCAGCATCTGCTGCCGCGTCTATAATAAGCACGTCATCACTAGTCTCTGATAAATGATAATAATCTATAATATGCTGATCATCAGAATCAATCTCAATACCATTTACTATGATTTCATATTCATTTATTTTATCATAAAACAAATCAAGTGTTTTTCTGTAAAACATCCTTGGCTCCGCACCTAATTTACTTAAATAACAAAATGCACCTTGTGATACACTTCCTGATCCCAAAACAGCTATCCTTGAGGAACCTGTAACTTTAATATTTAAATACTCAA
>JAAXXA010000557.1 GCA_013334735.1 Bacteroidota bacterium | reverse complement strand
CTACAAGAACATTACCTTTTTTTCTTGTAGATGGATTGCTCCAAACTAAAGTTTACAAAATGTTAACCATTCCTATTATCTTTTACCCAATTCCTTTATCTTGCGCCTACATTACTTTATACCAAATGAAAATTTATACCAAAACATACCATAAAAAAAAAAATGGAGAACTTGAAAAGATTGTGAAAATAAAAAATTCAAAAAACAGTACAAATAACCAAATCAGTTGTACTCTAAAAACAAAAATTTTAACATTCAATGATACACTAATAACAAGCTTTGGCATTCTTGAGGTTCACTAATTTAGGAATATGTGATGGAAATCAACTGACTGAGGAAAACAAATCAGAATTGACGAAACCCGTTCAAACTAGAATTTGTTGATTTTTCATTTTTAACAAAAAAGTTTAATTTTGTTTTTTTAAAAAACATGTTTAAAAACCTTATTCGTATTATCAAATATACTTGCAAATCAATAAAAAAAATATTAATAATTATAACTATTTTGCTAACAATTATTGGAGTAATGTTTTATTTTAATAATACAAAGCTAGACAAAAAAATAAATGATCTGAAAATATCTTCAGAATTAGGTATTTCTAACATAAAGAAACTGAAATTAACAGCCGAGTTGTCGAATATTGAAAATCAAAAAAAAGAAGCTGATACATTATACACAAAGCATAAACTAAAAAATGCGCAAAAAGAATATTTATCAATTATAGTTAAAATTTCTGAATTATTAAAAGAAGAAGCACAAATCACTTTAGATAGGCTTAAAAAATATGGTAATTCTACTGCGGAGTCGGAGAAACTTTTTAATGATGCAAATGATAAAATTAGTAAAATTGATTACGAATCAGCATACAATCTTTACTACTTGTGCATAGAAAAAAATAGAGATTTAACAACTAAATATATTAATGAAGCTGACAAAAACAAGTCTATACTAGATGAAAATATTTCTAGGGAGATAATAATAGGTCAATTAAATACTGATTATATAGTTTCTGATATAAAAATATTATTATCTGGAGAATGGGCTGTAGCAACAATCAAACCAAAGACTTTTAAAACTGATAATGCTTTTATTGCCCTACAAAAACAAAATGAAAAATGGTCTGTAATGGCAGGACCGGGTACATATTTTGATAAGTCAGATTACCCAAATATTCCCTTTATAGTAATTGAAGCATTAAACGGAGGTGCATAATGAAACTAATAACTGCGATAATAGGAAAAGATGAGGAAAAAAAAGTTTTAGATGAACTATCTAAAAATAATATTTCTGCAACAAAAATGGAAGCAGAAGGTACTTTTTTGAAGAAAAAAAACAATGTTATTATAATTGCTACGGAAGATAATAAAGTAGACGAAACTATAAAAATTATTAAGGGTTGTTGCTCTTCTAAAGAAGAAATAGTGCCAACACCTACACCTCCTACTATGGACCCCGGCGAACTTCTTGTACCAGAAAACCAAACAATAAAAACATCCGGTGCTATAATTTTCGTTCTAGATATTATAAAAACTATTAAGACTTAATAACTAAATCAATTTTCTTTACCAAGTTATTCTTGAGCTTTTTATTAAGCTCTTTTTTTATCTTATCTGATTTTATTCTTACCTCAGTTGCTAAGATACTACTAGACACTGCTATCTTTAATACACCTTCTTTAAAAGAATACGCTTTGCATTCGATTTCTTTTTTTATAATATCTTGTTTTATTTCTTCAAATATATTACAAATATTTGAAGATTCCGCCATAATAAATAAACCGTTTCTTTTTAAATATTTATCAAGTTCTGATTTAATATGCTCCATTATATTATCTCTCCATTATTTATTTCGTAAAAAACAGTTTCATTAGGGTAGCTTTTAAAGTCATCTATTGCAGCTGTTGTAATAATCGTTTGTTCTTCTTTGGCTATGTTTAAAATAATTTCCTGATTTTCTTTATCTAACTCCGACAATACATCATCTAATAAAAGGATGGGGTTTTCGCCTGTTTCTTTTTTTATAATTTCTATCTCAGCTTTTTTTAGCTCTATAATAGCCCCTCTTTTTTCTCCACGTGATCCATAATAATCTAGGTTAAGATTATCAACATAGAATATTATAGAATCTCTGTGAGGCCCTATTGTCGTTCTGAACAAATTAACTTCCTTATCAAAATTCTTTATTAGTGCTTTTAAAATTTCTTCTTGAGTAATAGAAACTGGTACATATTTAATACGGAATTTTTTATTTTTAAAAAATATAGACTCTTTTAGAATTTCATTAATTTCCCGAACAATATCGATCCTTCTTTTTACGATTTTCTCACTCCCCGTGAATATCTACATTTTGTTGGTAGCAGCTTTGGAATGAAAAGTTCCCAACTGGCAAGGGAAACAGACAATGTTCTTGGGCTCATGGGTCTTGAAGCTGCTGCAGATCGAGCTATACGAGGGTTCAGTAAAGGGATGGTGCAGCGACTCGGCGTTGCCCAGACCCTGCTTCATGATCCGGATATCTTCATTCTCGTTAACTTCTTCCACGCAATCGATGACCTCCTGGATCATCACTTCATTGAAGGCATTGTGTATCTCCGGCCGGTTCAGCCAGATGATGCCAAGGTCAGCGTTTTGTTCGAATTCTATGGTTGAAAATGTTGTCAGAAGGTAGTCATAAAGTGGTCATTAGGTTGTCATTAAGTAGTCATTAGGTTGTTTGAACTTTGAACTTTGAACTTTGAACTTTGAACTTTGAACTTTGAACTTTGAAC
>JAAXXA010000556.1 GCA_013334735.1 Bacteroidota bacterium | reverse complement strand
TTCTTCCTTTTGGGGTAATATAACATTCACCGGAAATTAACCAAGCATGTGCAATAAGTTCCCTGCCATTTTTAAATTGTAACCCCAGATACATCACAGAACCAATATTCCTTCGTTGCAACATGAGTCTGGCAGTAAATGATTTTACCAGACAAATGTTTTTCCAGTAAGCAAATTTATTAGCGCGGGATACTGCTTGCCTTATTTTTATAAGGAAATCAGTATTTGATATACTTGTCATTTTTTCGGCAGGTTTGAGAAATTTAATACAATACCTGAAAGGAAATAACATAAGAACTCCTTTAGATAAAAATAAAAAAAATACCGCTTCAATAAACAGTATTTTCTCATCTTTCGGTATTTGTAGAAATTTATATAGGTATTTCACTCTTTATTACAATGTCATAATTAACTGCTTTGTCTAAAAATGCTTGAACTTCCTGCAAACACTGTTCTTTCGTAACATTAAATTCGGATAACAAAATATCCATTATTTCCTGAAAACTTTTTGGCTGTTCTATCAATTCCCATATTCGTTTCCCAACGGGATTTAAACCGAAATATTTTCCTTTTTCAAGGTGCATCATTACTTGATTATTATCTAATTCTCCATCAATTATTTGTTCGTTTCTACTATATTTTTCCATATTCTTTTATTAATTATACTGTTAATTTTCCCTGCTCGTCAATATATTCAAATTCTTTCATTGTATCATAATTATATTCCACAATGCGCTGAATTTGTTCTTCTGAAAGGTATTCCCTGTAATTTCCAATTTTTCCTTTTCGGAAAAAATTTTTACTTATTTGAGGCTTTTCCTTAAATCCTTTTTCTTTTTCCATTTTTTGTAATAGCTTGAAATCACTATTAACGATAGCTCTTTCCAGACGTGCTTCATTGAATTCCAATTCTAAAAAATTAACAATGGAACCGAAGGTTTTGATCGTATTTTGCTGCATATCTTCGTAACGTACAATATGAATGGGGATTAAAGTTTGTTCATGCCAGCTTTTAATATGATTTTTCCATGATAACACTTTCTGGCGAAGTTGACCTGTTTTATTTCCTGCCAAATGAGAATCATCATTTAATAATAAATAAACCATTTTTTCCATTTTGACAGCACTATGTTTGGCATACGATACACAAACATCAAGTGGGTTGCGAATAAAATATATTGCACACCTGCTTATTCCTTCCGGGAAAAGTGGTACTCCGTTATTATTCAGCGTATAAGCATCATGTGTCTTCTTATAATTGATTTTACCGGTATTTTCAGTCTCCTGTGATATAACCTGATAAACCTCTGGTCTGAATAAATCTACTTCGTCTGGTGTTAGTTCAAACGGGTTCAATCCGGTTAATTCCTCAAAACAAATAGGATCACTTGAAATAGGTGTGGATTCAATTTCGTCCAGTGATACAGGATGCTGTGTGTTTTTCATGTAGTTTGCCAAAAACATACGAAACCATGTATTCCCCGATTTTGGATAGGATACCAGCCAAACAATATTTTTATTCATTTGTCGAGATCTTTTTTGATACAGTTCATTGTATCGTAAATATCACAAATTTGAGGACGTAAAATTTTAGTAACCTTAATGTTTCCGGCTAATTGGAGTAATTGTTTAAAGTATAATTTCCCTGTTTCGGGCATCCCTTTCAGATATACTTTCCTGTAAATCTGGTTGCGTAATATATTGTATTTTTCCATCCCGCTAAGTTCATTTGCTACGAATTCATTTGTTTGATGTTTACAAAGAACAAAGATATGATCTAAATGCTGCTCAGCCCTGAAAGTTTCTTGAGTCGGTAAATAAAACTTATCTAATGCCGGTCTAATTTTATCAAAGTTGTCATTCTCAATTTTTAATTTACAAAGTGAATCGTCCCACAACTTTATACGCGTTTTAATAGGGATAATTGTTGTTGCAGACGCACTATTCCTTACAGGAGTGATATCATCGTTAATAAATCTTCCACCGTTTTGGCAAAAAGCTGCCGTTACAGACGATTTACCTGTACCGGAATGTCCGCATATTATTATGCCCTTCCCTTTGTACTCAAAGGAACTACCATGAAAAGGCAAAAGACACTGTTGGTGCAATATAGCACCCAATACTGAACCATTTAGGAAAAGATTAACAGAAGAAACATCGGCATCTTTATATGGATGTATATCAACCTGATTGCCATTTCTTACACGGTAGCTGGCTACATTGTAAACCCTTAAAAAGAACTCTTGCTCATCAACCTGAAGATGTGGTCGTGAAAAAAGTGGATTAGTAAGGCTTTCTAATTCATCAGAAGAATATTCAATGCAATCTATATCAATTGGAAAATAGACCATCTTTAAAATTTATAAAATATAGAATAAAAGTGTGGTTTAAATAGAGTACGGCTGTAATATCATCATTGCGAACGTAGTAAAGCAACTTAGCGCACCGCCTTACAATGGCGTTTTATATTGACATTATGTATATTCACTAATTAGCTTGCTGCCGGACCGCTCCAAGCACCTTCACCACCAGCAATAGTACTCTTATGTGTCGTTGCTGTTTCTTCTATATCCAAATCAATAATTTCGGGAGTTACCCATTCTTGTTTTTCTTGAACTTCATTTTTCATAATTGAGTAGTTTTATAAATTTAAAATAAATTTGGTGTAAAGATAAAAAATAATATGAATCAGATTTTCTTTTTAATAAAAGTAAATGGATTTTATACATTCTGTTATTATTCATTTTTATATTCAAAAAAGACTTTAT
>JAAXXA010000555.1 GCA_013334735.1 Bacteroidota bacterium | reverse complement strand
TATCAATATTTCAAAGATACAAAATGAAAGCAAATCACTATCGTCCTAATATTATAAATTCAGTTTCAGTTGATTATAATTTTGTTCTTTGAAATTTTGTAGATAATAGTCGTCAAACAGTTGTTTTATGGGGATTTTATCGATTAGCGAGAAATTCAAAATCTGTAATATTTCGTAATTCGTTTGTTTCAGTTTTAGCATCTCTTTCATAATAGAAATTGTAAGGTATGCAATGATTGCTGAATAAATTTGTATTCGTACTGCATTTTCAGAATGCCCCCAAAATGTTTTTATTCTTAAATGCTGTTTAATCCATTTAAAGAATAACTCAACCGCCCAGCGATGCTTATAAAGTAGAGCTATCTTCAGAGCAGGTAATCGAAAATTATTTGTAATAAAATCAAATTCAATATTTGTTTCTTCGTCATAATATTTTATTCTTCGAAATTTTTCGGGATAACTTTTTGCAGATTTATAATTGTTGAGCATAATGGTTTGGTCACATTTTACTCCTTTTGATTTATTAACCTTTGCTGAATATAATCTGCGATAATTCATATTATCCTTAGCTCGTGTGACAAAGAATGCGTCTGCTTGGTGAATAACATATAGTCGTTCAAAGTCAATGTATGCTTTGTCAGCAATATAAAAGGCACCTGCTTCATAAACTATTTTGTCAAGGAAATTAACATCATGCGTTAAGCCATTTGTGATGTCAATAAAGGTTGGAACATTCGCTTTTACATCAAATTGTGTATGCAATTTTACAGCCCCTTTCTTCTTTCGGAATTTTGCCCACCAAAAAATATTCAGGCATAAATCAACGGTAGAAGAATCAATAGCATAAACATTGCCCTTAATACTTGGAAGAACATCTGAATTATCCCTGCAAAGAATTTTTGCCTCTGCAATTAGTGTATTTGCAAAGTCAGCAAATATCCTCCAATCACGATTTTCATTGGCGTAGGCTAAATTTGATTTCGATAATCCGGTTCCCATTCCCAAATGATACCATTTATTTCTTTGGGCTGTAAGACCTACTGTCAAATCCGTTAAACTGTCACAATTAGAAAGCTGTCCGAACATCATACACATCAATTGATGCCAACATGTGAAATGAAGAACTTTATAATTGCCGTTATACAGATCAACATATTTATTGAAATCGTTTGCTGAAAGGAATGAAGCAATTTGAGAGAAAACATATTTTCCTGAATTCATTGGCTTTTAGTGCCAAAATTACACCAGAAAAGTGGTAATCAATTCAAATCGTTTGAACCTTTAAAAACGCTGTAACTGTTATCTATCAATTATTTCAAAGAACTTTAAAATTAAACGTTAGGACGCTAGTGATAGTAGTTTAATCATAATTGTAACTGGCGACTTAAATTTACAGAATAAAGCCCAAATGGCTAATTTGGAATTTATTGACACAGATGAATTATAGATTGTTTACAACATTTGGCAGGTCAGATTGGTGATATTGGTGTTAATGATTTTTTTTGTAACTATAAGGAATATTTGTATATTTGGTAAAGAAGTACCATAAAATCAAATCAATTTGCAGTTTTGGCAGTTAAATGTGATAATAAAATGACCTGCAATAAACAAAATGGATTAGAAAAAAATTGTGCGATTATTCAGCACTTTTAGAATTAACTCACATGATAATCTTTAGTAATTAAATTAAAAAAATGAAATCAAAAACACTATCAATCATTGCATCAGTTTTAATATTAATATCTTCGGACGCATTAGCTCAAGAAAGAACAAGTAAATCTCTGCCAAAAATTGGAAGTGAAATTAAGGGGCAATTGATTAAAGCGACTGGGTGGTTACTAAATCCTGAAGCACAATGGGTATCAAGGCAAAATAGAATCCCCGTTTTTTTAGACAATAAATCTAAAATTCTTATTGATTACGAAAAATATAGTGTCGGTTTAGATAATTTTATTTCATATCAATTAAGAGATATAAAAATTCAAGACAGCACATATTCAATTCTTATAAAAAAATACAATTGGGGACAATATAGGTATAGTGCAATTGAACAGGATTGGATGACTTTAACAAATGTTATATTTTATGTTTTTCAAAAATCCGAAATGGCTAAATTGAAAAATATAAAGCAAGATAGTATAAACCTAATTAAAATTAATATACTATACAGTAGTGACATAATTTTATGGATAAATAACGGAACTTACTTATCGGACATCGAAAATGAAATTGTAAAGCAAATTGGTGAAGAAAAAACAGAAAAAGAAAATTATTTAGTTTTGCACATAGCACCATATAAATCAAAAAAAATAGTACAATTTCAGATTTATTATTCATATGATAAGTACAAAACTCTTGGAGGCATTTTGGGTGAACACAAAATTGATATTGGCGGAGAATATTCGTGGGACAAAAAACAAATTTACCTGACAAATGACTTATTCAAATATTGTTACTTTGAAACTGACTATACATCATTTAATAATTTTTTAAAGATTGACAACTAAACACTTCTTTTATGGAAAATAAAGATTCTATCCTTTATGTATTTGCTGAAGAATATTCAAAAAATATTTTTAAGGAGATTGGTGTAAAGATGCTCGACATGGCAATTATATCAGAGGAACATTTTAAAAAGTTTGGCAAAAAAGAAGTTACGTTTAAGCGAATTAAGGAAAAACTTGATATTATTGCCCAGCGTGGTGGCTAACCTGTCTAAATAACTATTTTTTATTAATGTTCCTTCAGATGTAACGCCAACACGCTGGGC
>JAAXXA010000554.1 GCA_013334735.1 Bacteroidota bacterium | reverse complement strand
TCATTTGCGGTACAGTTATGAGAATCATAAACAGTAACATAATAAGTCCCATCGCATAAGTTTGTTGCTGTAATTCCCGATTGATTATTACTCCACGTATAAGTATATGAAGGAGTTCCCCCGTTGGCATTCACTATAATATTTCCATCGCAAATATCTTTACAGCTTGGGTTATTATTAACAGCTTCTGTAAATATAACAGGGGTGGGCTGGGAAATGCTATAATATACATTCCTTGTGCACCCTGTATAATCAAATACCTTTAAATTATGGTTGCCGGCGCAAAGACTATCAGTAAAAGTATCATGCGTTCCATTATCCCATGTATATGTATATGGTTGCGTTCCTCCTGTTACAAAAGCAAACGATATCGCATCGCAATAAGCATAGCAGGAAGGTTCAATAATATTATTTACAATAGCTGCCAAATTGGAAGTATCTGTAATTTCAACATAAACAAATTCAGTACAACCATGAAAATCGGTAATTGTAACCGAATAATTACCTGCGCACAAGCTATCGGCATTACTAGTTGTTTGCCCGTCAATCCATAAATAACTATAAGGCGCAGTACTACCGGATGTTGTAACTATTGCATAACCATCGCATATTCCATTACAGGAAACCATTTGTGTATCCGAAATAAAGGCGATTATTGCCTGAGGAGAATAAATTTGGACAGGAACAATTAATTTGCAATTTTCAATATCTGTAATTGTTACGGAATAGGAAGCTGCACAAAGATTATTAATTAAATATTCTGAACTGTCATTACTCCATTGATATGAATATGGGGCTATACCACCCGAAGGAATAACTGATGCGCTTCCATTGCATTCCCCATAACAATTAACACTATCTGTTGACAGATTAGCGGCTATAGAAAGGACTTGAACGGTAACAGTATCCTTAGACTGACAACCATAATAATTAGTAGCTAAAACAATATACGAAGTTGTCGCTATCGGGTTAATATAGGCTGTTTGAGAGTTACCCCCACTTATTATAGAAGTTGAAGGTGTCCATTGATAAGTCAGGGAATCTGCAGGATTTAGATTTGTTACACTCACAAAAGAAGTATCTCCTTTACAAATATTATGGTCATTGGATACATTAATAAGAACTTTAGCAAAATTCACATGAACACTGTCAACCATTTTGCACAAAGAATTTGAAACTTGCACATAATATGTAGTTGACGTTGCAGGACTTACAATTACTGAACTATTTGATAAAGGATTATTAAGAGTATCCGACAAATTGTGGTTTGTTGACCATATATATTCAGTGCCTCCACCTGTTGAAGTAGCATTAAGTAATACGCTTCCCGAGCAAATAGTGGTATCATGACCGGCTTCTATTGTCAATAAAATAATTTTTACTTTCTGAAGAATTGTATCTGTACAAATACCGTTAGAAATATAAAGTGTATAGTTTGTTGAAACCAAAGGAGAGGCTATAGGATTTGAAATATTACTATCGCTGAGACCAGTTGAAGGCACCCAATTATAAGTAACAGAAGCATCCGGTAAAGGAAGCGTTCCAATTTGTACGAAATCTCCGTAACAGATATTTTTTGTAGCTAAAGTATCTAGAGTATTTGCAATCATTACCACCTGTTTTACAATAGTATCAGCAATATTACACGAGCCGGTATCGGAAACTATAAGTTTAACATTATAAACACCCGAATTAACAAATAAATGATACGGCGTATTTTGAACTGATGTACCTCCATCACCAAAATCCCAAAAGTAATGAACCCCCGGCGTTTCTGATGTTTGAGATGTATTGTTGAAAAAAGCATTATACGGAACGCAACCAATTGAAGGAATATCAAATTCTGCAATCACTACAGGAATGTTAAAATCAAATTTAATAACAGCGTTATTACAGTTAGTACTTTGGTTAGTGTTCGACCATGCTCCCGGTGTTGTTGGGAAATCGCTCCATCCGCCACATCCGCCACAAACGCCTTGATATATCCTTCCTGTTCTGTCAAAGCGACTTGTACCGCCATCTACATGTTCTGCGGCATGTGGACTGCCAAAAAAGCTTCCATAAATTAATGAAGTTGCATTATCATCAATAACCATAAAATAGTAATCATTATCATCTGTTGTTAGCTGAAAAGCATCAGGAGTAACAGGCAATCCTGCAGTACCTCCAAATACATTAATTATAGGACCACCCCAACCGGATAAATAAATTTTATTGCAATAGTCAACAAGAAATGCCGTGGGAGATATATCCGGCTCGCCTGAACCTGTTCCAAAAGCCGTTGACCAAATTAAATTATTCAATTCCGGATTTATTTTGCTAATAAATTGCCCGCTATTAGGTGTTCCAAAAGTTGTATTATGAATAAACGTATTTCCCGAAGCTTTTGTTTGTCCGAAAACGTATATCATTCCTGTTTTGTCTCGTTCGATCAGATATGATTGGTCATAAGCATCTGAACCATAATATGTAGATTTAAGAATACTGTTCCCGTTTTTACTGATTTTTGTAATAAATCCATCTGAGGGGTTTCCCATATAATTTGGGTACAATACCCCTGATGTTGTTGGGAAATTGGTAGAAGAAGTGCCTCCTGTTACAAAAATATCTTCATTCTCATCAAGTACTATTCCGTAAATAGCATCGGCTCCATTTCCTCCCAGATAAGAACTCCATATCATATTAGTAAGATTGGCATCCATTTTAAAAATACAGCCATCTTGGTTTCCTCCTCCTGCAGTAGTTTGAAAAGCGTTTGAAGTAACTGGGAAAT
>JAAXXA010000553.1 GCA_013334735.1 Bacteroidota bacterium | reverse complement strand
ATTATATTTTCCTCCATCTGTTGAATAACCTGCAGCAATAATTTTTCCATCTGTTTGTATATCCACACTAAGAATAACAGATTGACGATTGTTTATAGAAGTTATAACAATTCCATTAGTCCCAAAAGCAGTATCCAAAGTTCCATTTGAATTGTATCGAATTAATATGAAATCAGATGTTGGTCCTCTACCGGAACCTCCTGCTGCAATAATTTTTCCATTACTTTGGATATCAATAGAAAGAGCTACAGCATTAATATAATTTTCAACTGGAGTTATCACTATACCGTTAATACCAAAAGATGAATCTAATATGCCATTTTGCAAATATCGAACAATTGCAAATGAACTGCCAGCATTACTATTCATTGCAAATCCCGTAGCAACACTTTTTCCATCTGTTTGGAGAGCAATATCTTTTAATAAATCATTTGTGTCACCGACTATAGTTAAAACTTTTCCTGCAGTTCCGAATGATAAGTCTAGAGTACCTGATGTTTGGGCAAAAGCAGATAATCCTATAAAAAAAGAAATTAAAGTAATTGTTATTGTTCTCATGTTTTTTTGTTAAGCCTTGTGTATAACGGTTGCCGCTTTAAATAGTGCCGTATTAATAGCACTTTCTTGTCCGTAAGTATTAATGCTCAAAAATAACACTTATATTTAAAATCACCAAATCCGTGAGGCATTATTTAAAGCGGCTGTTATGGGCTGCCCTTCTTGTCCTTACCATATTTTCCACCAAGGTTTTTTTGTGTTGTTTTTCCTGTTGGCACTTTCAACATTTTGTTCCATAGGTTTAAATTCATATTGTCTAAAACTACCGCCTTTTACATTTCTTTTTTCTAAATCAACAACAAACTCTACCCATTCATCTTTGTCGTTCATTGGGTCAAAGGAAAGTCCACTCACTAAATTGCCTTCAAGTTTTAAATTTTTGATACCGTCCCACGAAATTCTTTCTGTATGCCAATGTTCTCCATTTGGTTCAATTATAGTAAGGTCTGTTAAATCTTGCAGAATGAGTCTTCCGTCCAAAGTTTTTATTACCGTTTCATATCCTACACCAAATGATGATTTCGGTTTTACTTCATCTGGATTCATTAAGTAACAAGTCCCACCCGCTATAACTAATATGTATTGTTGGTCTGTAAATTCATAAACCGCATTTAATCCTGTCCAACCAGGTTTGAAATTAGCAACCCAATCTGTGTGGTCAGATTTAAAAAAACGAATTGCAAAACCTTCGGAATAAAATGGTTCATCATTGTCGGTAACAGGAATATACATTGGTCCGTAAGTCGGCAATGATTCTAAAATTTCATATCGATTTCTTTCTGTCAATTTTGTTCGTGTCTTATTTTAGGGTTGCCCATAACGACGGCGGCTTTGCAGCGGGCGGGTTTTATAGCACCGTTCCTGTCACACGCAACAAAGTTAATAAATTAAGGTAATTTTTAAATTTGCACTTCTACCCCACCTGATGCAAAGCCTTGCTGTTATTGGGCGTTTTACTATTCAAATTGTTTGTCAATCTGTTCTCTGTCATAGTCAAGTATCCAATCGTTATGCTTTTTATAAATTTGTTTTATTGTTTCTTTGTCTGTAGCAATAATGTCAAGTCCCCTGTCGTCATACATATGAAAAATAAGTTTCTTGTCAATATTAAGAAAATAAACTTCTTTGGATGTAAACACTCCGTTTTGGTCAAGTCTTGGTTGCCTTGGCGGAAAGTCTGTATGTCCAATTGCGATTAAAATGTTCTTAAAGTTTATTTTACTCACAGTTGTCTTAATGCATGCAATATTTCTAATATCAAGTTTGTCGTCAAGCTCGTAAAGTCTTTTCTCTTTTGAGTAGCAAATGTCAGCCCTTTGTAGGTTGTTAATTTGTCTAAATGTAAAGTTTGAAAATCTTATTTTTCTTCGTTTGTATTTGTAGTCCATAAAAACTAAAAATACGTTGTCTAAGTTGTCAAATGCTGTTTGGAAAATAGTCGAAGCTCGTCTTGTTACTTCTTGGAAATACTCGTCTGTGTCTGTCGAACCAACTTGCAGGTCAAAACGTAGTCCAATGTCCCAACTATAAAATAACGGTTGTCGCAATCTCAATCCTTTGAAATTGTCGTTTAAAAAATTTCTATATTCTTTTTTCGTTGTCTGCATGATTGTGTAGTCTTTAAAAATGCCCTATAACTAGTGGCTTACTATAACTTTATTTTTAATAAATCCCCCAATTATTCTCCTTTGCAAAGTTGCAAAATAATTCCTTATAGTCAAATCATTACAGCATTATTTATCCGACCATAAACGGTTACAAATGGATATTAAACGAAACTAAATGAGTAAAAACCGAATGGGGTTTGAGAGAGTTTGTTACTTTGCTCCGTCAAAACAAAATTAGTTGACAAGGCATAAGGCACAAGGCACAAGCCTGAATACATTTTCAAAAATAATAAGTATCACTTATGCCTAGTAAACTAAAAATAAATAAAAAATAAAAAATAAAAAATAAAAATTATGAAAAGTTACAAGCCTGAATACAATTTTAAAAAACTAGTCTCCCTTATGCCTTGTGCCTTATGCCTTGTCAACTTGTAAACTAAAAAAGAAAACATGAAAACATACAAAGATTTAATAGTTTGGCAGAAAGCAATAACTCTAGCAACTGATGTATATTCGATAACTTTAACTTTCCCAAAAGAAGAATTATTTGCGCTATCATCGCAGATGAAAAGGAGCGGAATTTCAATCCCTTCAAATATTTCAGAAGGATA
>JAAXXA010000552.1 GCA_013334735.1 Bacteroidota bacterium | reverse complement strand
CCGTATTTAAAAATGATTATTTAATTACAGTTAAATCGGATAGTTTTGCATACGGTAGCTATAACATATTTTCCCGTAATAGAATCCACAGGGATTTCTTTTACCTGATTTGTTTTAATATTTTTTAATTCTACCTTAGCGAAAATTGGGATATTACTAAGATCATCTTGGTTTTCGTTTTTCGATTCTTCTTTAACATTACCTTTTATAAAAAGGACAGAATCAGGACGAGCCTCCTTATACAAATCGAAAAAATAAATATCCCAACCTCCCGGTCCTTTATATTTATTAGAAGCAAAGTAACCGTAATGACCGTCAGTGCTCGCAAAAAAGCCAACATCGTCAGATTGCGTATTAATAGGATAACCTAAATTACGGGGTAATCCAAACTTGCCGTTAGCGCCTCTTTTCGACATAAAAATATCATAACCTCCAAGTCCGGGCAGTCCTGTTGAAGAAAAATATAAGGTTTGATCGTCGGTATGAATAAAAGGTGATTTTTCATTACCTGATGTATTTATGTAAGGACCCATATTTTCAGGGAGCATCCATTCACCGAGTGAATCTTTTGTTGTCTTATAAATATCATAACCTCCATATCCTCCCTTTCTGTCGCTTATAAAGTATAAGGTTTTCCCATCATTGGATATTGAAGGCTGCGACTCCCAAGTTTTATTTCCGTTTACTTTTGGACCTAAATTTTTTACGTCGGACCATCTTTCATTTTTTAATTCTGTCATACAAATATCGCAATTGAAATACGAATTGTCTTTAAGCCACTCACAAAGCACAAAATATATGGTTTTATTATCAATAGTAATTGTAGCTGCACCTTGATTTTCGGCAGTATTAAAAGGATATTCCATTTCTTTTCCTTCATCAAAATCACCATTTGCATCACGAACACTGTACATGAATTTTTCCAAATATTTATCTTCTGTTTTGTACAAAGCGCCTTTAGAAGGAGGAGCTTTATATTTCCTGACAAAAAAAGCCATTTCATTATCAGAAGTGATTACGGGTAAATATTCATCAAGAGATGTAGAAATACCTTTAACATAAACAGGATTAAAAGGAACCGGTTTGGATGTAATATCTTTAAGTGTTTTAGTATAACTAATAACACTATCGGCATGATTGAATTTTGCTTCTGATTTTATCTTATCAGGATCTTTAATAAACTCTTTGAAATAAAAATATGCAGAATCATACTTGTCTTCACCCAAATAAATATCTCCAAGATAATAATATACATCAGGATCGTAGGTAGGACAAAGCTCTGCAACTTTTTTAAAATATCTTTTAACTGATGATAAATTAAAAAAACTTTTTCTCAGGTAAATTTTCGCCAGAGCATAATAGGCGTCAACATAATCAGGTTCTTCATCAATAGTTTCTTTAAAAAGTTTTGCAGATATTGTAATGTTACCCGATTTATATTCACTAACAGCTTTATTGTAAATTTTTTCAGCTTGTTTGTTTTTCACCTTACACTGATTTTCTTCTTCCTGAGAGTAAAGAAAGTAACTCAGGAAAATGAAAGCACAAGTAAGAAAAAGAAAACGTAGTATAGTTTTATCCATTTTAGGCACTTTAGGCAATTATTTTATTGTTATGTTCAATAGTAAATGGTCCAGAATTACCAACGCCGTCATCGCCTCAACTACAGGTATTACACGAGGTACAACACAAACATCGTGTCGGCCTTTAATAGAAATTTCAATGTTATTACCATTAATATCAACAGTTTTTTGCATTTTATTTATAGAAGAAATAGGTTTAAAAGCAATCTTAAAATAAATATCTTCTCCATTGCTAATGCCTCCCTGAATACCTCCCGAGTGATTTGATTCTAAAATAATCTTATTATTTTCACTTTTAAAAATATCGTTATGCTCAGAACCTTTCATTGATGACGATTTAAAGCCTTCTCCATATTCAAAACCTTTAGCGGCAGGAATACTCAACATAGCTTTTGCCAAATCAGCCTGCAGCTTATCAAACACAGGTTCGCCAAGCCCTGCAGGACAACATTTTACAACACAATTTATAACACATCCGGTTGAATCGCCTTCTTGCTTCAATTTATCAAGTAGTTGTTGCATCAAAACCGATGCTTTTTTATCAGGGCAAAACAATATATCATTCTCAATAGCAGAAGGATTAATATCTTTTATATTATCACTTATTTCAATATTACCAAGCTGCGAGGTGTATGCAAAAATGTCAATTCCATATTTACGAAGAATTAGTTTTGCAATTGCTCCGGCTACAACTCTCGAAACAGTTTCACGCGCAGAAGCTCTCCCTCCTCCCCTATAATCTCTTATTCCATATTTTTCGAGGTATGTATAATCGGCGTGCGACGGGCGGAATACATCTTTTAGTTCATCATAATCGCTTGACTTATGATCGGTGTTTTTAATAATAAAAGCAATTGGAGCTCCCGTGGTTTTTCCTTCAAATAATCCTGAGATAAACTCAACTTTATCATCTTCTTTGCGGGCTGTAGAATTTTTATAATTACCCGGTTTTCTGCGATTGATTTCTTGTGCAATAAATTCTTCATCCACAAAAATTTCCGGAGGGCAGCCATCAATAACGCCGCCTACAGCAATACCGTGCGATTCGCCGAAAGTAGTGAGTTTAAATATTTTCCCAAAAGAATTACCTGCCATATCGCAAAAGTAGTAAAAATTTAATAAAAAAAGTTAATAAGGCTAAAGGGAAGTGAAAAGTGAACAGTGAACAGTGAAAAGTGAACAGTGAAAAGTGAACAGTGAAAAGTGA
>JAAXXA010000551.1 GCA_013334735.1 Bacteroidota bacterium | reverse complement strand
AGTTTCCTTCGCTCTGTTTATATGTATGGGATATTCAATAATCGGACTCAATAGAGAAACAGTTGTTTGAGTTCTGTTATTAACCGATTTTAGATCATGAATAATCAGAGTAGCATCTATTCCAAGTCCATTTATTATATTTAGTTTGAGATGTACGCCATTCATTTTAAGACTACCCGATGTGATTTTTTTAAACAAATCGAAAGATGAATTAATTTGTCCAGTTTGGTATGTAGAGCTCCCGAAATATCCTTTTACATAATCTATTACTAAATCTTTGAAACTTGTAAGTAAAGTAATATTGTCATTATGAGAAATATGAACACTATTTCCATTTGGATCTACCCACATTTTTATTACGGTAGTAAGAATATTTGAACTATTTCCGTTTGCTCCGGTCATATTCAATGTGTATCCTGATATGTCAACAATTTTATTGAATACTGCAGAACCTGAGTTATCGGCCGCCGGCAGAAGTTCGTTAATTTCAAAAGGCACACCGTTGAGCGTTGCACTTGGGAAAACAAATTTGCACAACATTTTTTCTTTGACAGTATTTGACGCATTAAGAACCACATAACCCGATTTTACTATTATTTTAGTAATTTCAGCATCACCCATTTTCAGGTGCTTATTGTCGGTTGTATTCACAATCATTTGCCCTGGAGTTACCGTTACATCAATCAAATTAAAACTTTTACTGGAAATGGTATCAGGTATATTAACTAACGAATCGAAAGAAAAATCGTACAAAGAATTATTATAGATGATTTTTAGAGAAGTATCAGGATTAGTCTGCAATAAAGAATCGGGTACTAAATTATTTATTCCAAGTGATGTTTTTAAAAGTGGAGCCTTAACCGAAACATCCCAACTTGCATTACCAGTTTCTTTTTTGCATGCATAAAAGAAGAAAAATAAAACAAAAAAGAAATACAAATCTATTTTTAATAAATGTTTCATTAAGGCTTATAATAAATATATTTTAAAACACAAAAATAAGAATATTTATTTGCAATAAGTAGATATAACCTTAACAAAGGTACAAATAGATATATATCTTCGCCAAAATATAAAAATTAAGCTTCTTAAGTAACGAAATATAATTAACATTATATAGTTAATGTGATTTTTTATTTTTATTTTTGTAATTATATATTTAACCTAATTAATTTACGAAATTGTACATAAACCCCATAAAACTCCTGACAACCTTGTCATTTCTAGTGATAACGAGAAAACAATTGTCAAAACATTTTAGATCTCTCACGGAGTTTACCCCTACGATTGGAGGGGGTCGAAATGACAAATGTGAAGAGTTTTAAAGAATACATGAATTAATCACGTTAATATCAATTAAATAATTACAGTTTAAAATTAAATTATGGAAAATATAAAAACATTACTTTTTGTAAGAAACTTAATATTCTTATTTCTCTCTTTTAACTTTTCACTGTACTGTTTTTCTCAAGGCGGAGGCGCAGCTATAAATTCTACAGGCGCTCCTGCCGATAACTCTGCAATGCTTGATATAAGCTCCACAAATCAGGGAATGAGAATTCCGAGAGTTGCTCTAACTAATACTACCTCTTCTGCTCCTATCACTAACCCTGCTAATAGCTTACTGGTTTACGATTCAGTAAGTGCAGGCGATGTTACTCCCGGGTTTTATTATTGGGATAACACAAAATGGATAAGACTTGCAACAGGAAGCGGTAGCGGCTGGTCAACAAGCGGAAATGCAGGAACAGATACAGCAACAAATTTTATAGGAACTACAGATGACAGATCATGGGTAATGAAAACGAATAATTCCGAACGAATGAAAATAAGCAAATCTGGTAATGTTGGTATTGGCACATCAAATCCTGCAAGTTCGGCAATATTGGATGTTAGCAGTAATACAAAGGGGCAACTTATACCTCGTATGACCGCTGCTCAACGCGATCTAATAAGTTCTCCGGCAACTGGCTTACAGATTTTTAATATTGATTGTAACGTAAATGAATATTACACAGGTTCTTGCTGGGTTTCGATGGGTAAATCTTTGAAAGCACCTGGTGACATTACTAGCAGCCCTGATTCAACCGAATTTTGTGCAGGTAAAATTCGTACCTATTCTATATTGCCTATATCAGGAGCTACCCGATATATATGGACAGTACCAGCAGGTGCAAGGATTACAACAGGTCTTGGTACTACTTCTATTAGTGTGACTTTTGGTAATACTTCAGGAAATGTTTGTGTATCAGCCGAAAATAGTTGTGAAACAAGTTCAGCTAGATGTATTGATATAAAGGTTAACCCCGCACCAATTGCTCCCGGCAACATTACCGGACCCATCAGCGCCGTTCCGGGACAATCTGCTTCTGCTTCTTACTTTATTTCTGCTGTTACAGGTGCAAACACTTATAACTGGACAGTACCTACCGGTTTCTCAATTATTTCGGGTGCCGGAACCTCCACAATAGTGCTAAAATACCTTTGTAATGCTATATCAGGCAATGTATCTGTAACTGCACAAGGACCTTGTGGAACTAGCACTCCAACAATCCTTGCAGTTACTGTAAGTCCTGTAATTACTGCAAATGCGGGAGCACCAGTTTTTGGAGGAGTAGCAATCGGTGGTAGCCCGGCAGCTTCAGGCGGTACAGGTTCATTCACCTATTTATGGAACCCCGCCACAGATTTATCAGGTAGTGCTGTCGCTAATCCCACAGCTTTGTGTAGTGGCTTGACTACCACTTATACCCTAACAGTTACCGATGCCAATTCCTGCACCGCCACAAGTTCG
>JAAXXA010000550.1 GCA_013334735.1 Bacteroidota bacterium | reverse complement strand
TTTTAAAAATATTATCACAATTTCGGCTATATTGATAGTATCTAGCACTTTTAATAATAGCGCTTCTGCTCAAAATGATTACAACTTTACTTTAATAAAAGATTTAAAATCAACTTCAGTAAAGAATCAGGGATACTCAAGTACCTGTTGGAGTTTTGCTACATGTTCAATGCTTGAATCGGAAATTCTTACAAAAAGTAATGAAGAAGCGGATTTTTCGGAAATGTATATAAACAGATGCACTTTTATTGAAAAGGCTAAAATGTATGTAAGAATGCATGGAAAAACCAATTTCGATGAAGGAGGAGAAGGACATGATGTAATTAATATTATGCGCAAATACGGGATAGTCCATCAAAATATTTATGAAGGCAGGAAAGAGGATGATAAAAACTTGTTTGATCATGAAAAACTTGTAAAAGAATTAAAAGATTACTTAGATTCATTAATTAGTAATAATGAATCCAAATTACCTGATAACTGGTTAAAATCTTATGAAAAAATATTGGATAATTATTTAGGTGTAGTTCCCGAATCCTTTATTTATAAGAGTAAAAAATATACTCCTTTAACATTTTTATCTGATTATGTTAAGTTTAATCCTGATGATTATGTTGAATTTACATCTTTTACTCACCATCCTTTTTACAAAGAATTTTTTCTCGAAATGCCAGATAACTGGTCATTTGATTTATATCATAACATTCCCCTTCAAGAGTTAATTCAACTTATTGATTCGTCTATTGAAAAAGGTTATACAGTTGGTTGGGGCGGTGATGTAAGTGAAAATGAATTTTCGAGCCGTAATGGAATTGCAATAGTTCCTAAAAAAGATTGGCAAGATAAATCGGAAAAAGAGCAAAAAAATACTCTGAAAATACCTGAAAAAGAAAAAAACATAACACAGGAAATGCGGCAAAAGGCTTTTGATGATTACACAACTACTGATGATCACTTTATGCATATAACAGGTGTTGTAAAAGATCAAAATGGTGTGAAATACTATAAAATGAAAAATTCTTATGGGAATAATAATGAAAAACAAGGATTCATATACCTATCAGAGCAATATGTGAAATATAAAACAATGTCAATTATTGTTAATAAGAATTCAATTCCAGCAAAGATTAAAGAAAAATCGGGTATAAAATAAGTATAAAGTTTATAAAGTTTTAAAGTTCATAAAGTTAAAATAATATTAATCCAACATTTAACCTGATTAATTCACAAAATCATGCGAAATCCCATTAAACTCTTGATAATCTTGTCATTTCGAGTTATAACGAGAAATCTATTGTCGAAATATTTTAGATTTCTCACTACGTTCGAAATGACAAATGTGTAGAGTTTTAAAGAATTCAGGAATTAATCAAATTTACAAACCAAGTTGCGCCAAAAAGTCATTTATATTTAATTTATATGACATTCTTTCATTGAAAATAGTAAAACCTTAACATGGTTCTTTATTTGATGACTAAGTGCATCTAAAAAATAATTAAAATGAACTTTGAAAATTTTACAATAAAAGCGCAGGAAGCCATAGGAAAAGCTCAGGAGATAGCTTTTAATTCCCAGCACCAGTCAATTGAAACAGGACATTTACTTAAAGCTATTCTTGTAGTTGATGAAAATGTTGCTACATATATTCTTAAAAAGCTAGATGTTAATTTAAATAATATAGAGAACGTCTTAACCAGAATTATCGAAGGATATGCAAAGGTAGCAGGCGGTTCACAGTATTTTTCTCCTAAAGTAAATCAGGTTTTATTAAAAGCAAATTCATATTTAAAAGAATTTGGCGACGAGTTTATTTCAATTGAACACATTTTGCTTGGGCTTCTTTCTGCAAATGATGATGTTTCCAATATGCTTAAAGATGCCGGAGTTAACGAAAAAGATATTAAGATTGCAATAAAAGATTTACGAAAAGGTTCAAAAGTTAATTCTCAATCATCTGACGAAACCTATAATGCGCTTAATAAATATGCTATTAATCTTAACGAAATGGCATCTTCAGGAAAGTTAGATCCTGTTATTGGTCGCGATGATGAAATACGGAGAATTCTTCAGATACTTACCCGTCGTACAAAGAATAACCCTATTTTGATAGGCGAACCGGGTGTCGGGAAAACAGCCATTGCCGAAGGACTTTCACATCGTATAATAAGAGGAGATGTTCCTGAAAATTTGAAAAGCAAAAAAATATATTCACTCGATATGGGCGCTTTGATTGCGGGCGCAAAGTATAAGGGGGAATTTGAGGAACGGCTTAAGGCTGTTATAAAAGAAGTTATTAATTCCGATGGAGAAGTAGTTCTTTTTATTGACGAAATACATACTCTTGTTGGAGCAGGCGCATCGGAAGGCGCTATGGATGCAGCAAACATTCTAAAACCTGCTCTTGCGCGAGGAGAGTTAAGAGCTATAGGGGCAACCACTCTTAAAGAATATCAAAAATATTTTGAAAAAGATAAAGCTCTCGAACGCCGGTTTCAGATTGTACTTGTTGACGAGCCCGATATAAATGACTCTATATCTATCTTGCGTGGACTTAAAGAAAGGTACGAAACACACCATCAGGTGAGAATAAAAGATGAAGCAATAATTGCAGCTGTTGAGCTTTCACAACGATATATTACTGATCGTTTTCTTCCCGATAAAGCTATTGATTTGATTGATGAAGCTGCTTCAAAATTGAGGCTTGAAATTAATTCGGTACCTGAAGAATTAGATGAAATTGAAAGACGTATCAGGCAACTTGAAATTGAACGTGAAGCAATAAAAAGGGAGAACGA
>JAAXXA010000058.1:922-10339 GCA_013334735.1 Bacteroidota bacterium | reverse complement strand
GGCTTTATTACTTTAGGAGTTTCCATTAATTATTTTGTTATAAAATCGTACTAATTTATCAATATATATATTCATATCAAAAGCGGAAGCATAATTTTGGGCATATTCCGCAATATTTCTATAGAGGTCTTTATTATTTATTAATGTGATTATTTTAGATGCAAAAACATTTGGATCGGGATTTTGAATAAAAAATCCGTTTTTACCTTCTTCAATGATATCCCTGTTACCTTTACCATCTAAACATACTACAGGCAAACCTGCTGCCATAGCTTCTAATAAAACCAATCCGAACGGTTCATAATAAGCGGAGTGAACATAAATATCGGACTCAAAATAATATTTTTCAACATTTTGAACATTTCCTTTTAAAGTTACATATTGGTCTAATTCAAGTTCATTAATTTTTTTCTCAATATTAATTCTGTTTTTCCCTTCGCCCAATAAAGTTAAATGCACATTAAAACCGCTATTAATTAATATTTTTACAACATCTATTAAAAAAATTTGATTTTTTTTATCTAAAAAACTTCCTACACTAACGAGTTTAATACAATCCGATTTTTCTGTTATTTGTTTTAAAGGATTGAAATAGTTTTTAAAAACAATTGCATTATGATGCAAAAAAATATTTTTTTGAAAAATAAGAGGAAGATTTTTTCTTAGATACATTTGATTATCTTCAGAAATAGCAATGAAATTATTATTGCATTGCCGGTATTTGTTTAAAATATAATGTCTTTCAAAAAAGTTTGTAAATTTTCGACGATTAAATATGCTGCAAATGTCAAATTTTTTAAATTGTACTATATTATCGTGGCAATGTGTAACGTATTTAATGTTATCTGATATTTCAAAACGAGTGATTAATTCTGATAAAAACAGGTGGGAGTGAATAATGTCGGGTTTAAATTCTTTTAATACTTCTTTAAAACTATCAGCAGATAATTTGTTTTTTCCAAAAAATGAAAGTTCCGTTTTTGAAGGACAATATTTATAGTTAACTTCTGATATATCGTATTCATAATCTTCTGTTTTATCAAAACTAACAAGTAAAGCTTCAATATTTTCTCTTTTGTTCAATTCATTTGTTATATCAATAGCAAGTTTTTCGGCGCCACCACGACTTAAACAATAAACAGCCTGAAGAATTTTTAGCTTTCTCATAATTCATTTTTTGAGTTTTTAATATTAGTAACTAGTCTGTTGCTGGTTGTTTGTTTGTTAAGAATTTGAATTCAAAAGTATAAAAAAAAAATGAATTAACAATCCTTGTATATTATATGCTTTGATTAATCCAGCCAAAAATTCACTCTATCGGCAAGGTCTTCATTATCATATTTTGCTTTCCATCCCGGATAAAATTTTGATTTTTCAAGAGATCTGAAAAGATTAAATTTCTTTTGGTTAATTGAATAGAACCATCCTCTGTTTTTGTAATATTCTGCTAGATATTCTTGTTCTGTTTGCCCTGGAGTAGGAACAAAAATTGCTTTTTTGCCAATAGTTATAATATCCATTATACTTGTGTAACCCGGTCTGCAAATTATTATATCCGCTTCCGAAATTGCCTGAAATAATGTGTCTGTTTCAAGATGATCTGTAAAAAGTACATTCTCTTGCAACTTCTCTGATGCAGATGATTCGGTTAATCCTCGAACAATAAGAATTCTAATGATATTATTTTTTCTAATTTGTTTTAGAATAATATTTTCAAAAATCGTTCTTTGTGGTTCCGGTCCGGAAAGAATACATATCACATCATATTTTGGTTTGCTTTCGGAAGTATTGATATTTTGATAAAAACGGGATAATAATCCAATATAATGAATATTTTTAAAAGATTTGTAATTTCTTGTCAATTCCCCTGAAATATTCAAATTTTCTTTATCCGGAATCCAACATTCGTCATATTTATCAATGAAATATTTATTAATTTTAAATAACACATATTCGAAAATTCTAAGCCATGAGGGGCATTTTATATTAAGTTGATGAGTAATATAAATGCACTTTGTTTTTTTATTCCAAAGACCGAACCTGTTATCTGAAATAACAATGTCAATTGAATAATCAGAAATAATTTTTTTTAGAAAAATATGTTCTTCTCTTAACTTTTTTAAAATTTTAGGAAAAGATATAAGCATTTTAAGTACCATACTTCTGTTTTCAGGGTAGCGGATATTATAGCCCGGAAATTTAACAAAAGGCAAATTGGGGAATTCTTCTTTTAAAAAAGCAAGGGGTCTGTTGTCGGCGCCTATTGTTACATTTGCCCCTTTATCAATTAACATTTTGATAATCGGAACACAACGTGTTGCGTGCCCTAAGCCCCAATCCAAAGGACAAATTAGAATATTTTTTGTTTTTGTCGGCAAAAAATCAGAATTGTAATGCGTATTGAATAGCTATGTTCCTTGGAGGTTGTACATCCCCTGGTCTTAACATATATTCTCTGTTAAATAAATTTTTAACAACAATTGAAATTTTGGAATTTTCAACCACTTGATATGAAATACGAAAATCGAAAACAATATCACCTTTATTGTGCTTAAGCCGATATTCTTTAAGACCGAGCAAAAACATCATTGGTTTTCCATATTGAATTATTGGTTTTCCGTCTGCCCATCTTATAGTATCTTCAAATGCTTTATCAATATTTATCATATAACTATGATAATCTATAGAAATACCGGCGGTAACCTTTTTATAACTTACCTCAAAATCTGCTTTTACCGAATTATAAAACCTGTATTTTAATATATTGTCGTTTGTGCTTTTCAGGGAGTCTCTATTAACATCCAGATCTATGGGATTTGTATATGTGTAGCCAACTAAAAGAGTCGCCGGAAGACCAAAAAACTTTCCTTTACCGGTAAGAGTAATATCAAATCCGTTAATTTGAGCGTTACTTATATTAAATGCTTTAAAACCGGTATATTCAAAAAATTGATCAAATGAATGGGGTTTTCCTTTGAGAGAATCAGGGTAATGCTGCCCAAAAGTAAATTCAATCATATCGTGATATTGTGTCCAAAAACCGGCAACATCTAAATATCCATACCAGTTGCTTATTTTAAAACCTTGTTTAAATCCTATTTCGGAGCTCCATCCCTGTTCAGGTCTTAGATCATTATTTGGAAATATTTTTATGGCGCCTGCTGATGTAATAGTATATTTCTCTGCAATAGTAGGATATCTGAAACCTTGTCCGAATGATGCTCTAAGGAATGATGCTTCGGCAATCTGATAATTAGCGCCTGCCCTAAACACGGGATCTGAGTTATCATAATCTGCATCCATTTTAAATACTTCGTATCTCGCTCCCAGAGACAAAGTAAGCAAGCTAAACTTTTTATCGGCTTGCGCGAATATACCACCACTTGAAGCAAAATGCCTTTTGTTTCCGAATAAATCGGAAACTGTATATGTATAAGATCCTGTAAGTCCTGATGTAAAAGTTAAATCATTTTTAAAATGTTTTTGATATTGATATTCCCCAAAGTATAAATAATTACGATCGTTTTGATTTGTATTATTCTTGCTGTTTATTTGAAAATATCTTCCTTTTAAACTATGTCGATTACCATTTGCATTGTGATAAACAATAAATGGATCTATATTCAACCAACTTAGATCTTTTTGCTGAATAAATGATTTTGAGGGAATATACACGCCTGAATCTCCATCCTGCCATATTAGAAATTCTCCTTCTTTTGATTTCATCATATTTGCATTTATGCCATAAGAAAGTCCTACAATTTTTTTATCTCTGTAACGTGTGTTAATATTAAAGCGATATCTTTCCGCTGCATTATTTTCTCTATAACCTTCATCAGAATATATATTCCCTCCAAAGGTTAAATCAAAATTGCCTATTTTCCTTGAATGAGAGAATTGAGTTCCTGAAAAGATAGGTTGTTTATTTCCCCACCATATTATTTCTTTTCTTATAGGATTATTGTATAGCCCAGAATTAAAAATGATTTTTGTATGAGGTTTATTTCCCGGGAAAGCTGTTCGTATATTGATAATCCCATTTAATGCAGATGAGCCATATAAAGCGGATGATGCGCCTTTAATAACCTCAATTTGTTCAATATTTTCAACAGGGGCAAAATTCCATTTTATATCACCGGCGCTTCCTGAAAGCATAGGGAGGTCGTCAATAAGTAAAAGTACGCGACTTCCCGCTCCAAAACTATAACCGCTTCCTCCTCTAATACTTACCTGATCATTAAGTATTGTAACACTTGGAACTTTTGATATAATTTTATCAATAGATGTAATATTATTGTTCTCTATCATGGAAGATTTAATAGTTTGAATTGAAATTGTTACATCAGAAATTTTTTGTTCAAACTTTCCCGCACTAATTACCATTTCATCTAACATACTTGATGATGTAGTCATGCTTTGATTAATTGTTTTTATTTCACCTGATTTAATTGTAAAATTTTCTGTTTCAGTAGCATAACCAATATATTTGAACTCAACTAAGTGTTTTCCAGCTTCCACATCCAAAATGTATGTGCCATTTATATCGGTTGTTATTCCATTTTTACTATCAATTATAATTGTAACTCCGGGTAATAGTTCATTTGTTTTTGAATCTTTTACATTACCTGTTATTGCTGTTTTTTGTGCATTTACTATAATAGAAAGGGAAACTAAAAAAAGTGTAATATAGAATTTTTTCATGCTTTTAATATTAAATTATATTGGCAAATATAAAAATTATAAAAATATTTTTAAATACTTTAACATTTGTTGGGAATATCGATATTTATTAAGTATCAAAGTATCTGAATAAAATATATGTTTCGATTTATAATGTGTTGTTTTCCATGAAGTAATAGCGTTAACAAAACATAAAAAGCTGTTTCTATTAAAGAAACAGCTTTTTATGTTTTAAAAAGTACTAAAAATTATTTAACTACAACAATTTTTTTGCTATAGTCATTTTCACCAATTTGTATTTTTAAGAAATAAACTCCCATACCAAAACCGCTTAAATCAATTGTCTTTTTAAAAGAGCCGGAATGGTTAGTAAAGTTTTCTGTAAATATCTGTTGAGATAAATAATTATGTATTGTTAGTGTTACATTTTCAGGGCTACTTAGCTCAAATTCAATACTTACTTGGTCTTTAGTTGGGTTAGGATATATACTGATATTTTCTGCATTTGCGCTAAACTGAATAATACCAACATTTGTTGTAGTAAAATTCAAATCACTTCCATAAGCAGTTCCTATTGAATTAGTAGCAAAAGCTCTGATATGATAAGTTGTATTACCTAACAAACCTGTTAATGCGCTTGTAAATGATCCGATCCCTAATCCATCGTTAGTGTGTGTGCCTGAAATGTCGGGATTTGCAGTTATTGCGTAGCAAACACCTCTGTTAGTAACAGCATCTCCACCATCAGATGCAACATTGCCGCCTGCAGATGCAAAGGAATTTCCTATAGAATATGCTCCATCTGTTGACACTATTGGAAGTGTAGCGTTAGCGTTTCCTTCTGTTGTAAATGATACATCATTACCATAAGCTGTACCGGTACTATTAGTTGCATAAGCCCTAACATGATATGAAGTATTTGCAGTTAAGCCTGTTATACTACTTATAAATGTTCCTGTACCGTTGCCATCAATTGAATGTGGGGCTGAAAGATCAGGGTTTGGATTTGTGCTCCAGCATACTCCTCTGGCAGTTACAGGAGAACCTCCATCAGCTGTAACATCGCCTCCACTTGAAGCAGAAGAAGTTGTTATTGCATAAGCTCCTGTTGTAATAACTGTTGGAATGGCAGCACTGCCACCTGTTGTAGTAAAGCTTAAGTCGCTTCCGTATGCAGTACCTGCGCTATTTGTTGCATAAGCTCTAACGTGATATAATGTGCCGACTGCTAATCCTGTTAAACTACTTGTGAATGCTCCGATACCTGCGCCATCTATAGTAAGAATGGCAGTAGTTATAGTAGGATTTGCCGATAAAGCCCAACAAACTCCTCTGGCTGTAACTGCTGCGCCACCATCAGAAGTAACTTCACCTCCACCGCTTGCTGAATTACTTGTTATTGCCGATATTGTGGTTGTAGTTACAGTTGGAAGATTAGGAGGAGTACCTGTAGTTGTGAATGTTTCATCATTTCCATAAGCTGTACCTGCCGTATTGGTTGCATAAGCTCTTACATGGTAAAGTGTTCCGGCAGATAATCCTGTAATACTGCTTGTAAATATACCAATTCCTGATGCGTCAACTGTATGACTTAGAGTAACGACAGGATTTGCAGTAGTTGCCCAACAAACACCTCTTGCTGTTACAGGAGTACTTCCTTGATTTGTTACATTTCCTCCGGATGTTGCAGTTGTATTTCCTGTTGTTGAAGGCGCTGTAGTTGTAACAGTTGGTATTGTTGAACCTCCAGCTCCATATACACAAACAGTAAATGCCCCTTTTTGTGATTCAGATGAACCATAACTGTATATTCTGATATAATATGTTGTTCCTATTGTTAAACCTGTTGCATTGATTGTTTCAGTTCCACCGGAAAAAGATGCATCAGCGCAATTCAAATTTGTTCCTGAAGAACATGAACCTGACCGTAAGTCTACAACAGGGTCGAATGTAGATAAACCTACTACTTCAATTGTTGGATTGACAGACGTTGCATCAAATTTATACCAAACGTCATCGTCTGCAGTTCCTGTGTAAGAAGCGCATGTAATTGCTGCAATTGATTGAGTTGCGCCAACTGTAGTTCCATTTGTAGGAGCGCAACTTGCGCTTTGTGTTAACGCAATTGCTCCCGAACAATCGTCATTTGCAGGTGCAGGTAATGTACCGTAAACGCAAATTGTAAATGTACCCTGAGCAGATGATGCCGATCCATAACTATATACTCTTACATAATATGTCGAACCAATTGTTAAACCTGTTGCATTTATTGCTTCTGTTCCTCCTGAAGTCGATGTATCTGAACAACCAATACTTGGTCCGGAACAAGTACCGGAATGTAAATCCAAAATTGCATCAAAACCAGTTGCTCCAACTACTTTAATTGTAGGTGTTGCAGTTGTTGCAACAAATTTATACCATACATCGTCATCTGCCGTTCCTGTTGCTCCATCACAAGTAATTGCGGCTATTGATTGAGTTGCACCTACTGTAGTGCCATTTGTTGGAGTGCCGCATGATGTGCCTTGAGTTAATGTAATTGCATCGCCACAATTATTATTAGCAGGACCAGAACCTAATGTTGTAAATTGTTGCATTGCCCATGCGGATTGTGTCCAATCACATGATGTTCGCGCATACATGTGTAAATAATAAGTTGTACTTGGAGTTAAAGTAACCGGCATACCGGCAGGACTAGCGCAAGTACCGGTACCACTTGTATTGGCTGAAAAACCGCCTGCATCTCCACAGCGGGCTATGTAATTGCTCCAGTTGGGTGTTGAAGAAGTTGAAATCATCCAGTAATAAACAATTGTTGGAGAACCGACAGGAGTAGTCGGAGCAGCCCAAGTAAATGAAGCTCCTGTCTGTGTGGGTGTTACTTGTATATTGGTTGGAGAACCTGGTGTTGTACAAGGTGATGCTCCGTAAACGCAAATAGTAAAAGTTCCCTGGGCAGTTTTTGAAGACCCCCAGCTATATACTCTGATATAGTATGTTGTACCTATTGTTAAGCCTGTAGCGCTTATTGTTTCTGTTCCGCCAGAAGAATTTGCATCAGCGCAGGATATATTTGTTCCTGTGCTACAAGAACCGGAACGTAAATCCACTACTGCGTCAAATGTAGAAGATCCAACTACTTTAATCGTTGGAGTTGTTGATGTTGCTACAAATTTGAACCACACATCATCATCTGCCGTACCTGTACTTACGCATGTTATTGCAGCTAATGATTGAGTTGCTTCCATTGTAGTTCCGTTTGTAGGAGAGCAGGTCGTAGTTTGCGTTAATGTTATTGCTCCCGAACATGCATCGTTTGCAGGGGCAGGCATTACTCCATATACGGAAATAGTAAATGTTCCCTGAGAAGAAGTTAAAGAACCCCAGCTATATACTCTAATATAATATGTAGAACCAATGGTTAATCCTGTAGCGTTGATTGTTTCTGTTCCGCCCGAAGCATTTGCATCGGCGCAAGCTATATTTGTTCCGGTACAAGAACCTGATCGCAGATCAACTACTGCATCAAATGTTGAAGAACCTGTTACCTGAATTGTAGGATTAGTAGATCCTGCAACAAATTTATACCACACGTCATCATCTGCTGTTCCTGTAGTTCCACAAGTTATTGCAGCAATCGATTGAGTTGCGGTAATTGTAGTCCCATTTACAGGCGAAGCCGTTGAAGTTTGTGTTAATGTGATAGCGGCGGAACAAGCATCGTTTGCAGGTGTAGGCATTACTCCATATACGCTAATTGTAAATGCTCCCTGAGAAGATGATGAAGACCCCCATCCATATACTCTGATATAATAGGTAGTTCCAATAGTTAGCCCTGTTGTATTTATTGTTTCCGTTCCACCGGATGCATTTGCATCAGCGCAACTTATGTTTGTTCCATTACAAGAACCGGAACGTAAATCAACAACGGGATCAAAACCGGTTCCTCCGGTTACCTGAATTGTAGGATTAGTAGATCCTGCAACAAATTTATACCAAACATCGTCATCTGCAGTTCCTGTAGTTCCGCAAGTTATTGCAGCAACTGATTGAGTAGCACCTTGAGTAGTTCCATTTACAGGAGAAGCTGTTGTTGTTTGAGTTAATGTTATTGCGCCTGAACAATTATTATTTGCCGGTGTAGGAATTGAGCCATATAAACAAATAGTAAAAGTTCCTTGTGAAGATGATAAAGATCCCCAGCTATATACTCTTACGTAATATAATGTTCCTATAGTTAAATTTGAAGCGCTTATTGTTTCAGTCCCACCAGTACCGTTTGCATCAGCGCAATTAACAAGTGTTCCTGAACATGTACTTTCGTGTAATTCTAATTTTGCATCAAAACCTGTTGATCCAACTACTTTAATAGTAGGATTAGTAGACACTGCAACAAATTTATACCAAACATCATCATCTGCGGTTCCTGTAGTTCCGTTGCAAATTATCGCGGCTATTGATTGTGAAGCGCCTACGGTTGTTCCATTTATTGCCGAGCAAGTTGTTGTTTGCGTTAGTGTAATTGCGCCAGAACAATTGTCATTTGCAGGTTGGGCGTAACTAACACTTACTGTGCACAACAATGCCAATAAAATTAATACGTAAAATTTTTTCATAATTTTGATTTTTGATTTTGTCGCTTTAGCCCTGATTAGCGGTTAGTTGATTTATAATAAAAAAACGAGGACGGCGTTATCGTTGATCGTTTTCAAAAGCTGATGAATCCGGGGTTCAGGA
>JAAXXA010000058.1:0-912 GCA_013334735.1 Bacteroidota bacterium | reverse complement strand
GTGCAAATTACATATTTTATTAGTTTAAATATGTAAAAAATAATTTGGTGTGCAAAATTACAAAATTTATATTGAATAAAAAAAAAATTGATATTATTTTTATATTTTTGTATTAAAATATTAAAAACTCTTATCATGAGAAAAATAGCAGTATTTCCGGGGTCTTTTGATCCTGTTACTAAAGGTCATGAATCAATTGTTATAAGAGCCGTTCCTCTTTTTGATGAAATTATTGTGGCAATAGGTGAAAATTCAGAAAAAATCGGGTATTTTTCTATAGAAAAACGACTTGATTGGTTAAAAAAGGTATTTAAAAACTATTCTTCAGTAAAAGTAATGACATATCATGGTTTAACTGTTGATCTTTGTAAGGAGTTAAAAGCCAATTATATTCTTAGAGGGCTTAGAACTTCTGCTGATTTTGAATTTGAAAGAAATATAGGTCAGGTAAATAAAAATATTTCCCCGAAAATAGAAACAATTTTTTTGTTAACAGCTCCTGAATTTACACATCTTAATTCTTCAATAGTAAGGGAAATTCATAAATACAAAGGGGATATAAAGCAATTTATTCCAAATAAATTGACTTTTTTACGCTAACGAATAACCATAAATTCCAAGATTTACATAAACAATTCCAAGATTCTCCATTTATGGCGTTGCACCAAATTTCATTTACTATTCTTAACCCCAACTTTCTTACAATACTTACTTACTGGGCACTTGCTACAATGTGGTGAAATTGGTGAACAAATAGTCTGCCCAAACGAAACTAAAAAATAATTAATGTTTTTCCAGTATTTTTTTGGTAATTTCTTTCTTAAAGCCATTTCAGTTTCAAATGGAGTTTTAGTTTTATCATAACCAAACCTATTCATAATACGATGTACATGAGTGTCTACCGTTATAGCG
>JAAXXA010000549.1 GCA_013334735.1 Bacteroidota bacterium | reverse complement strand
ACGTTTTTAAGTTTTTAATTAAGTGTTTGCCTGCAATGATAACTAATAATTACCGATATTTGGCACTCTAATTCCCATTGCAAGCAAACACTTAATTAAAAACTTAAAAACGTGAGAAAAATAGTCATTTTAAGCACTTTAACAATTTTAATGAGTTTTGGATTTACTACATTTGCGCAACAACAAGTAATAAAAAAGGCTACAATTGTGCATAAAACTGCATTCACTTACCTATTAAGCCTTCCGACCGACTACGAAAGAAAGAAAAATGAGAAGTTCCCATTATTAATATTTCTGCATGGTTCGGGCGAACGAGGAACCGATATAAACAAGGTAAAAGTTCATGGTCCTCCTTCGTTTGTGGACAACAGAAAAGATTTTCCTTTTTCTGAATATATCAATGCCAATTAAAAGCACAGGTAAAGTTACTGCTGCTGACTTTGATAAAAGCGAAGCTATGAAAAACAATAATGTCCATATATAGTGTTTGACAGAAAACCCATGTTTCACGTATCGCAAATATGAAAGCAATGATAAAAAATAGAATAAGGAGTACAATATATCTTTTCGTTCTGAAATCCATGCCACCGATTCCACATGCATTGGATGCACTGCAAATAAAAGAGAAACCACCAAAGCGGTAATTTTTTTATTACTAAGTTGTTCAACTAATTTAAAAACAAGCCAAGTATTAAGCAGGTGTAATAAAATGTTTACAAGATGATATGGAAAAGGATTTATTCCGAAGCACTTATATTCCAAAAAATATGTGAGAGTTGTTATCGGATGGAAGTTGCTAAAATAAAATGATGTGAAAATAACTTTAATTCCGTTTATGCTGAAATCTCTTAAAAAAGGGTTTCGCATAATGTATATCTCATCATCCCATGCAAAGTCGTTAAAAAGTGCCTTGATGTAAATTAAAGTTGTAAAAACCAAAATCGCTATCGGTGTCCATTTTGGTATTTCCTTGAAACTTTCTTTCTTTCTTGCATAATGCCCCTCGGAACGATTTTGTCGGTCGGATTTACCCGCAGTTTCCTGTTTTGATTTCTTTTGTAAGTATTTATTATTCATTCTTAAATTAAGTAATAAAAGCAATGATTTCCAAAATTAGTTAAAAGAACCCAAATCAATAATTTAAATCATAATATTTTCATTTTCTAGGTCTGGAATAAAGCATTATTAAAAATATTCTTTAACAAAATTATTAAATCAAATTAATTTCTTAGAATATTCTATTAACTAACAGTTTTTTCTTAGTTATTCCGGCATCCGTGACAAATAGACTGCTTGCGAACCTTGATAATTTATTGTTTTTATATATAGTTTTTGTAGATTTGCTAAAATTATGAAGATTTGTTGGTTATGTGAATCTAAGGATTATTTTTCGGAATTCTCAATCATCATTTTTTACGAAAAAAGTGAAAGCAAAAACTAGTATTCATAAATTCAGGAAACAGATTACAGATGGCTTGTATATGCAGGTATTGCAAGAACATACAAACGGAACAACTGTTTGAAACAATCGATATTTTTCAAAATAAATGGGCGATTTGTAAATGCAATATTTGCAATGCTTTTTTTATTTCACCCGAACCAAAGCAAGACCAGCTTAAGTTAGCTTATGATTATGCATATTATGGAGAATGTGAAAATAAATTTATTTTTTCGGTTGAAAAATTCATTGATTATTTTCGTCGCAGAAAAGCAAAATATATTGCATCTCTTATTCCTGAAAATGCAAAAGTCTTAGATCTGGGCTGTGGTAACGGGCGTTTTCTTCGCCATTTGTCAACTTTTGGTAATTATGATCTGCATGGTTTAGAAATTGAAGGGGCATCAGCTGAAAGGGCTTGTAAAATAAAAGAGATAAAACTAAGGGTAAAATCATTAAAACAAAACGATTATCCAGATAGTAGTTTTGATGTAATTACTTTGTTTCATGTATTTGAACACATTGATAATCCTAAAGAAACACTTGTAATAATAAAAAATATTTTAAAAAAAGATGGACTGTTAGTAGTTTCGTTTCCAAATATTGCCGGATGGCAGGCTAAAATTTTCAAGGGAAAATGGTATCATCTTGATCCTCCGCGGCATCTGTTTTTTCTCGATTCTGTAGATTTTATTAATGTAATGGAAGGATTTGGTTTTATACTTGTTCAAAAAAATTGGTTTTCTTTTGAGCAAAATCCTTATGGATGGATACAAAGCTGTTTAAACCTTATGTGTAATAAAAGAGAAGTTCTATATGAAAGATTAAAAGGAAATAATTCGTATGCGCCCGAATATCGAACTTTCAATATATTTTTTCAAAAGCTTTTTTTCATTTTCACTCTTCCTTTTTTTATATTACTTGATATTGCCGAAAGTGTATTTGGTAAAAGCGCTACAGTCCGTTTAACTTTCAGAAAAAAATAAGATTAAACAAAGCAATACATTTTTCTTTTAGACTTTTTAATTATGGATTTTTCTCAATAATTAATCAATAGGCATTTAAAGCAGGCGCATATCCTATATAATTTGTTCCATCATATACAAATTTAACCAAGCCAATAGCGTTAGCTGTAGTGTTTAAAACTGGTGCAGCTCCACCTTCCCATTTTATTTTTGAAGATGGCCATGTAACAGTTCTTCCTCCTGTAGCATCCTGTTTTATAATTAATGTATAAAGGCTTCCACTTTTACCGTTTGTAAAAATTAAGGAACGATTGGTCTCCAATGCAATTTCCTGCACATTGCTGTTATTCCAATCAACTATAGCAGGGGTAGGCGGAGCAGGAGGGGTATATGAAAGAT
>JAAXXA010000057.1 GCA_013334735.1 Bacteroidota bacterium | reverse complement strand
TATATTTTTCTTTTTCTTAAAATATATCATGGATTTATCAAATCTTAAACCTGCAGAAGGTTCTGTAAAAAATAGAAAAAGAATAGGACGTGGTCAGGGATCTGGCAAAGGTGGGACCTCTACTAGAGGTAATAAAGGAGCTCAATCTCGCTCCGGTTATTCTTCAAAAAGTGGATTTGAAGGAGGACAGATGCCTATACATAGAAGACTACCTAAATTTGGTTTTAAAAATTTCAATAGGGTTGAGTATAGAGGTATTAATTTAGAAATACTCCAAAATTTATATGATAATAAAGGGCTTACCTCAATTGATCCCGAAGTTCTTAAAGCAAATGGTCTTACAGCAAAAAAAGATCTGATAAAAATACTTGCTAAAGGTGAACTTAAAATCAAACTTGATGTGAAAGCTCATGCTTTTTCAGCAGGCGCCATAAAGGCAATTGAGGCAAACGGTGGTACTGCAACTAAAATATAGCGATTAATGAAAAGATTTATACAGACAATAAGAAATATTTATAAAATTGAGGACCTTAGAGTTAGGATTATTAACACTATAGGCTTTGTTCTTATTTATAGACTCGGATCTTATGTTGTACTTCCCGGTATTGATCCTTCTCAATTAAGCGCATTAGAGGCTCAATCAAAAGATGGTTTACTCGGACTTTTAAATATGTTTTCCGGCGGGGCGTTTTCAAATGCATCAATTTTTGCACTTGGAATAATGCCTTATATTTCAGCTTCTATTGTTGTGCAATTATTAGGTATGGCGATACCATATTTTCAGAAACTTCAGAAAGATGGTGAAAGCGGAAGAAAAAAGATAAACCAGATTACACGTTATCTTACAGTCCTGATAACAGCAGGACAAGCTCCGGCTTATCTTGGCAATGTTATTTCTCAATTACCTAATGAAGCAATATCTCCTTTTGATCCCGGAATCTCAAGCCCTTCAGTATTCTTTTGGGTGTCCTCAATAATAATCCTTGTCTCAGGAACTATGTTTGTTATGTGGCTCGGTGAAAAAATTACTGATAAAGGAATTGGTAATGGAATTTCACTCATCATTATGATAGGTATTATTGCACGACTCCCAAGTTCATTGGTTCAAGAGTTTGTTTCAAGAATGGGTGAAGTTGGAGGCGGACTTGTTGTATTTATTGTTGAACTTGCAGTGCTAGTGTTTATTATATTATTATGCATTCTTCTTGTTCAGGGCACCCGGAAAATTCCTGTCCAATTTGCAAAAAGAATTGTAGGTAATAAGCAATATGGCGGTGTACGTCAGTATATACCTTTAAAGGTTAATGCTGCGGGTGTAATGCCAATTATTTTTGCTCAGGCAATTATGTTTTTACCTGTTACACTGGTTGGCTTTGCAAAAAGCGAATCATTATCAGGTATTGCAGCTGCATTTTCAGATTTTAACGGTTTTACATATAACTTCACTTTTGCTTTAATGATAGTGTTATTTACTTATTTTTATACTGCAATTACAGTAAATCCAAATCAAATGGCAGAAGATATGAAGAAAAATGGAGGTTTTATTCCCGGTGTAAAACCAGGAAAGAAAACTGCCGATTTTATTGATAATGTGATGTCAAGAATAACATTGCCAGGATCTTTGTTTTTAGCTTTTGTTGCTATTATGCCTGCCCTGGTTAGGTTTACTGGAGTAAGTAGTCAATTTGCGCAATTTTATGGCGGAACATCTCTTCTTATCCTTGTAGGTGTTATTTTAGATACATTGCAGCAAATAGAAAGTCATTTATTAATGCGTCATTATGATGGATTGATGAAATCCGGAAGAATTAAAGGTCGTTCTAGTGTAAACATGCCCAGTTAGTCTTAAAATATGATTTTTTATAAGACAGAGGAAGAAATAGAAAAAATTAAAAAGAGTTCTTTACTTGTTGGTAAAACTATAGCAGAGGTAGCTAAAAATATAAAGCCTGGTATTAAAACTATAACTCTTGACAGGATTGCGGAAGAGTTTATTAAAGATAATAAATCTGTACCTGCATTTAAAGGATACAGAAAATATCCGGCAACACTTTGTATTTCTATTAATGATAAAGTTGTTCATGGTATTCCTGATAATACAGAACTAAAAGAAGGTGATATTGTTTCAATAGATTGTGGAGTTTTGAAAAATGGCTATTTCGGCGATTCTGCTTACACATTTTGTGTGGGAGAAGTTAAACCAGCTATTATTGATCTTTTGCAAAAAACAAAAGAATCTTTATATCTGGGCATTGAAAACGCTATTGTAGGAAAAAGATTGGGCGATATTGGATTTGCAATACAGAGTTATGTTCAAAGTTTTGGCTATTCAGTTGTTAGGGATTTAGTAGGACATGGAATAGGAAAAAATTTGCATGAAAAACCTGAAGTTCCCAATTACGGAAAAAGAGGAAGTGGCATGAAGTTGAGTGAAGGATTGGTAATCGCAATAGAACCAATGATTAATATGGGAAGTTATGAAGTAGTGCAAGAATCTGATGGATGGACAATTAGAACAATTGATGGTTTACCTTCTGCACATTTTGAACATACTATAGTTGTCAGGAAAAACAAAGCAGAAATATTATCATCATTTAAAGAAATTGAAGAAGTAATAAAAAAGTTATAAAGTTAAAAGTAAAAATTAAATGTCGAAACAGTTATCAATTGAGCAGGATGGAACGGTAGTAGAGTCATTAGGAAATGCGATGTTTCGAGTTGAACTTGAAAATGGTCATGTAATAATAGCCCATATTTCAGGAAAAATGAGAATGCACTATATTAAAATTTTACCTGGCGATAAAGTAAAAATAGAGATGTCTCCTTATGATCTTACAAAAGGTAGAATAACATTCAGATATAAATAATAAAAACAAGATTAAAATAATAAATAAACACAATGAAAATAAAAGCATCTGTTAAGAAAAGAACTCCCGATTGCAAAGTTGTTCGCAGGAAGGGAGTCGTATATGTGATTAATAAAAAAAATCCAAAATACAAACAACGCCAAGGTTAATTAAAAAATTAACAAGTGTTCATTAAATCACATAAAGATTAAAGACAAATTTAAACAGTAAAAATAAACACGATATAGAATATGGCACGTATATCAGGTATTGATTTACCTAAAAACAAAAGAGGAGAAATTGGTTTAACATATATTTATGGCATTGGCAGAAGTAATGCCCGTAAAATATTGTTGGAAGCAGGTGTAGATTTAGATAAAAAAGTTCAGGAATGGACAGATGACGAACAATCTAAAATCAGAAATGTTATTAACGATAAATTCAAAGTTGAAGGTTCGCTTCGTTCTGAAGTTCAGATGAATATAAAACGTCTTATGGATATTGGATGCTACAGGGGAGTACGTCATCGTAGTGGCTTGCCCTTAAGAGGACAGAGAACAAAAAACAATGCAAGAACTAGAAAAGGTAAGAAAAAAACTATAGCTAACAAAAAGAAGGCACCAAAAGGTTAATATTGATATAATAAATACATATTGCAACTAAATACATTATGGCAAAAACAACAAAAGTTTCAAGAAAGAGAGTAGTAAAAATTGAGGCTGTAGGACAGGCGCATATTTTTGCATCTTTCAATAATCTTATTATTTCATTGACAAACAATGAAGGACAAGTAATATCTTGGTCATCTGCGGGAAAAATGGGATTCAAGGGATCAAAGAAAAACACCCCTTATGCAGCTCAAACAGCTGCACAGGATTGTGCAAAAGTAGCATACGACCTGGGTTTAAGAAAAGTAAAGGTTTTTGTAAAAGGACCTGGCGCAGGAAGAGAATCTGCGGTAAGAAACATTAATGCTGCCGGTATAGAAGTAGCAGAAATAATTGATATTACTCCGTTGCCTCATAACGGATGCAGACCTCCAAAAAGAAGAAGAGTTTAATGTTTAACAGATAATAGAAAATATTTAGAAAATGGCAAGATATACAGGCCCAAAAACCAGAATAGCAAGAAAATTCAGAGATCCAATCTATGGACCGGATAAGAATTACGAAAAAAAGAATTATCCTCCGGGAATGCATGGTAATTCTAAAAAGAAAAAGAAAACATCGGAGTATGGTATTCAACTTATGGAAAAACAGAAAGTTAAATACACTTACGGCATTTTGGAAAAACAATTTTCAAATACTTTTGAAAAAGCTTCCCGTAAAAGAGGAGTTACTGGCGATAATTTACTTCAATTAATTGAAGCGAGATTAGATAATGTTGTTTACAGGCTTGGAATTGCACCATCCAGGAATGGCGCGCGTCAATTGGTATCGCACAGACATATAACAGTAAACGGTAAAGTAAGTAATGTACCTTCTACAACACTTAAAGTTGGTGATGTTATAGCTGTACGCGAAAGATCAAAATCTCTTGAAATAATAGCAAATTCAGTTGCTTCGAGAACCAACAAACATACATGGTTAGAATGGGATTCGGAAAGTATGTCGGGCAAAATTTCAAGTTATCCATTAAGAGATCAAATACCAGAGAATATTAAAGAACAACTTATAGTCGAATTATATTCGAAATAATAATTATTTTTAACACTCAAATAACAAAATATAAATGGCAATTTTAACTTTTCAAAAACCTGATAAGGTTATAATGCTTGAATCCGATGGATTTAATGCAAAATTTGAATTTCGTCCGTTAGAACCAGGTTATGGTATTACAGTTGGAAATGCTTTACGCAGAATCTTATTGTCTTCACTTGAAGGTTTTACTATAACATCAATAAAAATTGATGGAGTGGAGCACGAATTTTCAGCGATAAAGGGAGTAGTAGAAGATGTTACTGAAATGGTGCTAAATCTGAAACAGATTCGTTTTAAACGTCAGGTAGAAACTGTAAATAGTGAAAAAGTAACTGTAAAAATTACCGGTCAGGATGTATTTACAGCCGGTGATATTAATAAGTTTATGTCAAATTTCCAGGTATTGAATCCTGAAATAGTTATTTGCCACATGAATCCCTCAGTAAAATTATCAATTGAATTATCTATTGATAAAGGTAGAGGATACGTTCCTGCAGAAGAAAATAAAGTACTCAATGCTTCTATAGGTACAATTTTTATTGATTCGATATTTACACCTATAAAAAATGTAAAATTTAGTGTGGAAGATTATCGTGTAGAACAGAAAACCGACTATGAAAAATTAGTTTTGGAAGTTGCTACAGATGGTTCTATTAATCCTAAAGATGCGCTTAAAGAAGCAGCCAAAATTTTGATTCATCATTTTATGCTATTTTCAGATGAGAAAATTACCTTAGATACTGAAGAAAAAGCAATAAGCGAAGAATTTGACGAAAGTTCATTACACATGCGCCAGTTGCTTAAAACCAAACTTGTTGACATGGATCTTTCTGTTAGAGCATTGAACTGCTTAAAAGCTGCCGATGTAGATACTTTAGCCGATTTGGTTCAATTCAACAAAAATGATTTATTGAAATTCAGAAATTTTGGAAAAAAATCACTTTCAGAATTGGAAGAACTTGTAAAAGCAAAAAGCCTAAATTTCGGAATGAATTTGTTAAAATATAAATTAGATAAGGAATAAGCTAAAAGCTAAAAGTTAAGAGTTAAAAGTTAAAAGTTAAAAGTTTTAAAAAGAAATGAGACACGGAAAAAAAATAAATCATTTAGGGAGAACAAGCGCTCACAGAGTTGCATTGCTATCAAACTTAGCTTCTTCGTTGGTTTTAAGTAAAAATAAAAGAATCATTACAACATTAGCAAAAGCAAAAGCTCTCCGGGTATATATTGAACCTTTGATTAATCGTTCAAAAGAAGATTCAACCCATTCAAGAAGAGTTGTTTTTGGATATCTCCAAAACAAAGAAGCTGTTACTGAACTTTTTCGCGAGGTAGCAACAAAAATAGCTCAGAGGCCAGGTGGTTACACCAGAATATTAAAAACTGGATTTCGCAAAGGTGATAATGCTGATATGTGTTTGATAGAGCTAGTTGATTATAATGAAAATTTACTTGCTACCAAACTTGATAAAAAAGTTAAAACAACTCGCAGAAGTCGTGGTACTAAAAAAGCTACTGATACAACTGAAGGTGTTGTAGCTGAAAAAACAACAAGCAAAAAAGCAAATACAAAAGAAGTTGACGCAGAATTAGAAACAAAAGTAGAAGATACTGTTGTAAACGATGTTAAAGCAGAAGAAAAAGAAGAAGAAAATACTGATGCTGCCGAAACAGAAAATAAAGAATAAAAAAGCTTATTAATAAATCTCAAAAAGGGTAAAGTATTTCAGCTTTATCCTTTTTTTTTAAAAATATTATGTAATTTTATTTTTTTTTAATATAAACATGCCATTATATATGAGCTTTCAGAAAAGAATAAGAGAAAAGCTAATAAAATTAACAGGATATTGGATATATAAACAAAAACATATACCTATCGGATGTGATCTCTATTATGATTTAAAGTATAGGATCGGACTTCCAATGAATATTGTTTTCGATATTGGAGCAAACGAAGGACAAACAGCTTTACCTTTACATAATTATTTTAGTTTTTCTGATATTTACTGTATAGAGCCAGTAATGGATACCTATAATATATTGACACGTAACACTTCACATATAAAAAAAATAAAAAGATTCCAAATTGCTTTTGGAGAAAATAATGAAAATAAAAGCATTTTATTGTTCGACAATACAGAAAGCTGTATGAACTCTCTGAATGAGGTTTCTATGAATAATTACGAAGGAGCTAAAAATGAAATTATTACCATAGTAAAAGGAGATGATTTTTGTTTAAGAAACAATATTAAAAAAATAGATCTATTAAAAATTGATACAGAGGGATATGAAATTCAGGTGATAAATGGTTTTAGCGAAATGATAAAAAACAATCAAATTTCGGCAGTATATTGTGAAGCCGGTTTTAATCCACAAAATGTAAGGAATACATATATTGAAAAAATTCATTCTTTAATGTACAAAAATAACTTTTCTTTATATGGAGTTTATGAGATATCTAATTGGCAAATTAAAACGGGAAATAATTATGGGAATTTTTTATATTTGAATAACGAATTTATTAAAAATTCATTATTATATAGTGGTTTTGCATCTTGATTATTAATATCAAAAAAAATACTTATTTTAACAAGAAGAAATATAATTTTTAAAAACAATTTAAAAAATTTAATTTATGAGTCAGATAATTCATATTCAGGCAAGGCAAATCCTTGATTCAAGAGGTAATCCCACAATAGAAGTGGATGTTGTTACCGATAGTGGTGTAATGGGTAGGGCAGCTGTTCCGTCAGGAGCTTCTACAGGTATTCACGAAGCATGCGAACTAAGAGATAATGATAAAAGCATTTATCTTGGTAAAGGTGTTTTGAAAGCTGTTCAGAATGTAAATAAAACCTTAAAAGAAGAATTGAACGGTTATGATGTTTCCGAACAATATATTATTGATGAGTTGATGATACAATTAGACGGAACACCTAACAAAACTAATCTTGGCGCAAATGCTATTTTAGGAGTTTCTCTGGCTATAGCCAAAGCAGCTGCACAGGAATCAGGTCAGCCATTATTCCGTTATTTGGGCGGTGTAAATGCAAATCTTCTTCCTATTCCGATGATGAACATCTTAAACGGAGGTTCACATGCAGATAATTGCATCGATTTTCAGGAATTTATGATAATGCCAATAGGCGCAGAAACATTTTATGATGCAATCCGAATGGGCACTGAAGTATTCCACAATTTAAAAAATGTTTTAAAGAAAAAAGGATATTCAACAAATGTGGGTGATGAAGGTGGATTTGCTCCAAATTTAAAATCGAATGAAGAAGCAATAACCTTGATAATACAAGCAATTGAATCAGCAAAATATAAACCGGGTGTTGATATTTGCATTGCTCTTGATCCAGCTGCATCTGAATATTTTATACCTGAGGAAAAAGTTTATCATTTACATAAATCAACCGGTGATAAACTAAAACCATCGGAAATGGTTAATTATTGGAAAGATTGGGTTAAAAAATATCCAATTATATCTATTGAAGATGGAATGGCAGAAGATGATTGGGATGGATGGAAAATAATGACAAAAACTCTTGGTGATAAAATACAATTAGTAGGAGATGATCTTTTTGTAACAAACGTAAAACGCTTACAACAAGGCATTGATAAGGGTGTTGCGAACTCCATTCTTATTAAAGTTAATCAAATTGGCACTCTTACAGAAACAATAAATGCTGTAGAATTAGCAAGAGAAAACGGATATTCATCTGTAATTAGCCACCGCTCAGGTGAAACTGAAGATACTACAATAGCTGATTTGGCAGTTGCTTTAAAAACCGGAATGATAAAAACCGGCTCTGCATGTCGTTCGGAAAGAATTGCAAAATATAATCAGTTACTTAGAATTGAAGAAATGTTAGGCGGTTCAGCTCAGTATTTAGGGAAGAATTTTAAATACGCAAAACAATAAAAAAGCTTTTTAAATTACAAAGCCCTGAAAATTTTCGGGGCTTTGTAATTTACATTTAATCTTTCAAACACCGCACACTAAAACCGCCTCCCTTGCTGTAGCCGTAATAATCGCTATAAACACAAGCGTAATTGTAGTACATACCACGGAACCATGCGTCAATAGTATTGTTTTCAGTAGCAGTCCACCAATAACCATAATATCCAATTTTGTCGAACACTCCGTCATTACCACGATAACCGCCCGGCAAAGCAGTAAACCCGCTGCTATTATTTGCTCCTGCATTCGGACTTTTCCAATACGCTGTGCCTTCTTTTTTCAATTTGTCGGCGGAAGTATATTTGCCACCTAAAAAATCAGTTAAAATAGTCCAATCTGCATCAGAGGGTACATGCCACCCGGCAGGGCAAATAGAATGTGAGTTTTTCAGAGCATACCAATTATAAAGTCTTCCGTATGTATTAACATATTTGTCGTTGTTATCGTAATTGCAATAAGCGCCGGTGGATAATTTACTCCATTTGTTTTTATCAGTTACATTTGGTATGGGAGTGCCATCGCGATAATGTGTTACTTTTAGATTTTCCACCATCCATAACTGTTTACCAATAGTTACAGTGTGATATACATTGCCATCGTAATCGGTAACTGTAAATGATTTATTCACACTGTCAGAAGTAATAATATTTCCATTTTTAGCTGAAGAATTTTTGATAGAACTTAAAGAATCTGTTACAACAAAAGCTGTTGTAACATGTTTATTAGAATCTTTATTTTTATTAAATACTGAATATTTAATAAATAATGCTATCGGGCAACAAATAATTAAAATGGCTGCTATTATTCCAATATAAAAATGGTTTTTGTCTTTCTTTTTAATTTCTTCCTCAGTAGGAAGCAATTCCTGTTGGACAGATGATGTCGATTCTTTCGATACTTTGGATTCTTCAGGTTCTTTTGGTTCTTCCGGAACTTTATGTTCTTCCTGTTCTTTTGGCACCACCAGTACTTGAAGATCTTCAAATATTTTATTTACCTTCTGCACTTTCCGTGTTTGTGATTTTTCCTGTGTTTGCTGTACTTCTTCTGCCGGTTCTTCGGGTAATGGAGGCGGTATTGCTTTTGTTTTAATTATGCCGGAAAGTTCTTCTATAAATCTCGCTTTTGTCCAATTTTCTAGACCTTCATACCAAACAAGAGTATCTTTTGTGATTTTTTTGTCTTTCAGTTCTTCAAACGTGAATGGGCCAAATTGTTCTTTTCTTACAGCGTAGAAGTATTCTTTCATTAAAATATGTTTAAATGGCTTTGAAATATATGTTTGTTTTTCACTATCCCAAAGTAACAGTTTCTTCTCTCTTCCAATCCTTAGGCATTTCTTTATAATTAATCAAATCATGCACAGGGCAAACGAAACTGCATATCATGCAACTGAGGCATTTGTTTTCCAAAGGTATGGGGCGCCTTAAATTACTGTCCCAGTCAAGGGCTTGTCCGCCGGCATCATGGCAAACAACATAGCATTGACCACATCCGATACATTTATCAAGATCATATTTTGCTATTCCCTGCCTTTTTAGATTAAAAGCATCAGTTTCGCAAAGATTAGGCAAAGCTTTACCCACTAAATCGGAAACTTTGGAAATATTTTTACTTTGCATATAATCAGACAGACCTTCGATCATATCTTCAACTATTCCATAACCGTAATGAATAACTCCTGTAGTAACCTGAACCGTGCTGGCGCCAAGTAAAATGTATTCCAACGCGTCTATCCATGTTTCAACACCTCCCATTCCGGAAATTGGAAGATTTAATTCTTTATTTTTAGCCAGATCAGTAATAAATCTTAATCCTATCGGTTTAACAGCAGGACCTGAATAACCACTTATTGAGCCTTTACCAAACACATTCAAA
>JAAXXA010000548.1 GCA_013334735.1 Bacteroidota bacterium | reverse complement strand
GGATTTTTATTTATTACAGTTGTTAATTGAATTTCATAATTGTTCAGTTCTTTTCTGAGCTTTTCAAGCAGATCCATTTTCTTTTCGTTGATCTCATTTTCCTGAACTACATTATCAAGCATAAGTTCAATCTTAAAATCATCACTGATTGTAGGCATTCGGGAGGTAAGAACAATAAATAAATCGGGACTTTCTTTTTGGAATGGTTGAGCAAAATTTTTCCACACTTTTTCAAATTGTTCTTTTGTAAATTCTGTTGCAGGTTTTTTGTATTCAGCATTACTTTCAGCTACTGTAGCAATTTTTTGTTCAGTACTTTTCTTTTCAGCGTCAGCAATAGTTTCGAATATTGATTTATTCTCTGCAATAATTTTTACAGCAGGTTTCGCTGCTTGTTCGCTATCAATATTTGAAGGTTTTTCTACTTTTTTAATTTCTTCAACTTCCTTTATTTCTTCAGTTTTTTTTATTTCTTCAACTTTTTTTACGGGTTCAACCGGAGTTGTTTTTATTTCTGTAACACTTGGCTTAACCTGCTTTGGTACTTCGGCTTTTGGTATCTCTTTATAAGTATTAACTTGTGTAATTTGAGTACACATTTGCATCAAAGCAAGCTCAATCATTAATCGTTTATTGTTGGCAGATTTGTAATTAACATCACATTTCGCTACAAGATCAAGAGAGCGTAAAAGAAATTCGGCAGTAGATCTTTGCGCCTGGTCACGGTATTTCTGACGAATATTATCTCCTACTTCAAGCAGTTTAATAGTAGAAGCGTCTTTGCAAACCAAAAGGTTCCTGAAGTGTTCACCAAGTCCTGTAATGAAATGATGTCCATCAAAACCATGTTCAATTATTTCATTAAGAAGTAATAAAATTTTAGGGATATTGCTCTGAAGTAAAGAATCTGTTATTTCAAAAAAGTAATCGTAATCAAGAATATTCAAATTATTGATCACATCTTTGTATGTAACGCCTGCATCGCCTGCAAAGCTTACAATCTGGTCAAATATTGAAAGCGCATCGCGTAAAGCACCATCAGCTTTTTGAGCAATAATATGCAAAGCATCTATTTCGTAAGTAACATTTTCGCTTTTGGCAACAAATGCAAGATGTTTAGCAATATCATCAATGGTTATTCTGCTAAAATCGAATACCTGACAACGTGAAAGAATAGTAGGAATTATTTTATGTTTTTCAGTTGTAGCAAGAATAAATTTTGCATAAGGGGGCGGTTCTTCCAATGTTTTCAGAAAAGCGTTAAAAGCAGATGCCGAGAGCATGTGAACCTCATCAATAATATATATTTTATACTGCCCTATTTGCGGAGGAATGCGAACCTGATCAACAAGATTACGAATGTCGTCAACAGAATTATTTGAAGCGGCATCAAGTTCGAAAACATTAAATGAATTTGAGGTATTGAACGACTGACAGGGCTTGCAAACATTACAAGCCTCGACATTTGAAGTTCTGTTTTCGCAATTTATTGTTTTGGCAAGAATACGCGCACATGTAGTTTTTCCAACCCCTCTGGGTCCACAGAACAAAAATGCCTGCGCAAGGTGATTGTTCTTAATTGCATTTTTAAGAGTTGAAGTAATCGAATTTTGTCCTACAACCGTATCAAACGTGATAGGTCTGTATTTTCGGGCAGATACAATAAAATTTTCCATTAATACCAAAATGTTAATTGACAAATATAGAAAAATATTTTTTGGAAAAAATTATTTTTATCAATAATTGGGAAAAAATATAATTAATAACTGATGTTACGAAAAGTACTGAATTTAATATAGCGGTCAGTCCGCCATGGCGGAGAGCTGTTTTTCGTGTAACATAGTGAAAGGAAAAGATAGTCGAAGACGACCGCTATATAGACAGCCACTCTTCGACACGCCACGATTTGTGGGACTATCTGTATTAATGATAATTAAAATAATCGTGTCGGCTCTGAGTGACTTTAACAATTAAATATGAATTTATTTATCCATGACTATCATATTTTTTCTTTGGCAAGTTCAGCACAAGTCTGCATCATCTGTAACCATTTTTTTAACCATTTTTATATTCAAGATTTATCTTAACAGTGTAACAGCTCCTGTTTTTTCGATAAAAGTTTTTTGGGTGTTTTTGTATTTTACAGAATATATATATATGCCCTGAGGCGATTTGGAGCCTTTAAATGTACCATCCCATCCTAAATTTGGATCGTTTGTTTGAAATACTTCCAGCCCCCATCGGTTGAAAATTGAGAAATTATATTCTTTTGCATCTACAAATATACTATATGGCTTGAAAATACTGTTTAATCCTTCCGGAGTAAAGGCATTCGGAATAAATAAAAGAGGCGACTGGGTAACTGTTGCCTCATTAGATTGGCTGCTATCAATAAAAAGATATGGATTTCCTTGTCCCTCGGTCGCTTCAATCATATAAACAAATCCGCCATCCGAATTAATCAAATTAGTTACATCATCTATATATGAAGTTGTTCCTTGTGGTAACACAGAAATTGGAGTAGATTCCCATACATTGTTCGTTTTACGATAAATACTGTACGAGCTGACAGTTCCGAGCCAACTTTCGTATTCATTCCACGAAAGAATATTTTTCATGTCTGTTGAAGATTCTACAGTTAAAAAAATAGTTTTCCCAATATTACCGGTAACAGCATCATTTCCACAACTGTCCGAAATTATTACCTGATAATAATAGCTTTTTGTGTTAACATCAACTGAATAATCATTATAAATAACAAAATCTGTTGATGTTTCGGGTAAAACATTTCCAACATTTATAAAAGGTCCGC
>JAAXXA010000056.1 GCA_013334735.1 Bacteroidota bacterium | reverse complement strand
CTCAATTTATTGTTGCTGTAATTTCTGTTATTTTAACTCTCTCAACTGCTATGGCGCTTGGCTTTAGGATAGAAGGTTCTTTTGCAACAATGCTTTTGATTATTTTTCTATTAATTATTTCGGTAATAGGCATAGGTTTGATAATTGTAAGTTTTTCCAAAACATCAACATTTGTGCTTAGTATGGGGACTTTCCCTTTGTTTATTCTTATGTTTTTCACAGGTTCAATTTTCCCGATGCCCCGAAATGAAATTTTTGAAATTGGCGGGCATTTATTTGCATGGAATGACATGCTTCCTCCCACTTATGCAGTGATTGCTCTTAATAAAGTTATGTCGTTAGGGGGAAGTTTTACAGTTGTTCAATTCGAACTTATAATGCTTACAATATTATCGATACTATACTTTTCTGTGGGGGTATGGCTTTTTAAAAAATTACATTTCGGAAAAGCGTAAAATGTTTGATGTTATTCAAATTACCCCCTTATGCCTTGTAAATTGCAGCTTGCAGCTTATGGCTTGTAGCTTACGGCTTGTAACTTATGCCTTGTCAACTTATGCCTTGTGCCTTGTTAACTTATAAAAAAAGCTAAAAATCATCATTCATCATTTCAGTTAGTTATATAATTGAAAAATAATTTGTAAGTTTGGAATCTAAAACCAAAATATCCGCAATATGTTATATGAAATTTTAAAACTCGAAACAAACAACGGTATAGCAGTTCTTACAATGAGCCGCCCTCAGGCCATGAATGCACTTAATTCAAATTTTTTTTCAGAAATGAATGAAATGCTTTCAGAGCTAGAAAAAAGAAATGATATTAAGGCTATGATTTTAACCGGTGAAGGCAAAGCATTTGTTGCAGGAGCTGATATTTCAGAAATGTCAGAGATGAATTCATCTCAAGGATTAGAGTTTTCTAAAAAAGGCCAAAACACTTTCAGTAGAATTGAAAATTTACCTTTTCCTGTAATTGCAGCCATTAATGGTTTTGCACTTGGAGGAGGTTGCGAACTGGCAATGTCGTGCGATATTAGGATAGCAAGTACTTACGCAAAATTTGGCCAACCCGAAGTTAATTTGGGACTTATTCCCGGATATGCCGGCACACAAAGACTTCCACGCTTTATAGGGCTTTCAAATGCTCTTTATCTTTTGCTTACCGGCGACATGATCAATGCAGATGAAGCGTTACGCTTAGGCTTGGTTCAAAAAATAGTTGAGCCGGATCAGTTAATGAATGAAGCTATAGCATTAGCAACCAAAATTTCATCAAAAGGCGTTATAGCTGTAAAAAAAGTAAAAGCAGTTACACGCAAAGGAATGTTGACAGATTTTAATGCAGCATGTAATATTGAAGCAGAAGAATTTGGAAATCTTTTTGGCAATGGTGAATCAGGAGAGGGAATGAAAGCTTTTCTGGAAAAAAGGAAACCGAATTGGTAAAATAATAACCACAGATTCACAGATTAAAATTAATTTAAATAAAAATCGCATTAGTAAACACAATAAATATAGGCATAAGTTGACAAGGCATAAGGCAGTCAACAATTGGCAGTTGGCAACCTTGGCACAAGTGAATAAAAAAAGCAATTGTAAACATTATACATTTGCCGATAATACGAAATTACGTAATTTTTAATTCGTAATTCGTAATTAAATTTAAACAGTAATTAAAAATAACACATTTATGAACTATACAGAAAAACTTGAAAATGTTACAGTATTGGGAGCCGCCGGCAAAATGGGTAGTGGCATCCTTCTGCTCACCGCTATTGAAATGGCAGATCTGAGTATGAAACCCGAAAATAAAGGGAAGCAATTCATTCTTTATGCGCTCGACATTTCTCAAACTGCTTTAAGCGGACTTATGAAGTATATGCAAACACAAATATTAAAAGCTGCCGAAAAAAAAGTTGTTGCGCTTCGCAAAGTATATGCTGAACATCGCGATTTGATTGATAACAGCGAAATCATTAATCAGTATGTGATGGATGTAATGAGTATCATTCGTCCGGTTACTACAATAGAATCGGCTTATGAATCGAATATTATATTTGAAGCCGCCAGCGAGAATCCTGAATTAAAAATTAAAATGTTTTCGCAGATCAATCAAAACAATAAAAACAAACCGTGGTTCCTGACTAATACGTCTTCGATCCCTATCGCGCATTTAGATAAAGAAGCTAAATTGGAAGGAAGGATTCTTGGCGTACATTTTTATAATCCTCCTGCTGTTCAAAAACTTGTTGAAGTAATAAAATCTGATAACACTAAACCTGAAATTGTTGAATTTGCCAAACAATTTATAAAAAATCTTCGAAAAACGGAAGTACCTTCTTACGATTTTGCAGGATTTATAGGCAATGGACATTTTATGCGTGATGCGCTCCATGGTATGAGTGAAGCTCAAAAACTTACCAAAGAAATGTCCTTTATCGAAGCTGTTTACATTATAAATAAAATTACTCAGGATTATCTTATCCGTCCTATGGGTATTTTCCAGTTAATTGATTATGTAGGCGTTGATGTATGCCAATATATTATGAAAGTTATGAATCCTTACGTAAAAGACGAAGAAATTCATAGCCCTCTGTTGGATAAATTTATGGAATTAGGAGTAAGAGGCGGACAAAATCACGATGGCTCACAAAAAGACGGATTTTTAAAATATGAAAAAGGAAAGCCTGTTGCTATTTACGATCCGGATAAAAAACAATACATTGCTATTACAGAATATGCCGCAAAATGTGATGCAAAACTTGGTGATTTACCAAAATCAATTTTACCATGGAAAGCTGTTGTTGGAAATCCAAACAAAGAAGTAATTTTCAGAAACTACTTTAAAGAACTAAATTCAATGAAAACATTGGGCGCTGAACTTGCAAAAGAATATGCAAAACGTTCAAAGAACATAGGTTTAAAATTAGTTTCGGATAAAGTAGCTTACAATGAAAAAGATGTGAATACAGTATTACTCACAGGATTTTTCCATGCTTATGGCCCAATTAACGATTACTTGAACTAATATGAGCTTGTACTATTATCCAATAAATAATATCGAATTTTCAATAACGAAGTCTTACTTCATCATTCGATATTGAGTTTTGGATATTCAAAATTAGAATATTCCCAACTTTGAAATTTTTAAACTTTATAATATGAGAACTTTAAGAAGAAAAATATATATGATAGCCGGCTACAATACCATTTCGATGGGAAGCGGTCGCAAAGAATTTAATCCCAAAAAAGAACGTCCGGGAATTGAAGAATACGTAAAAGAAGCAGGACAGGCTGTTTTAAAACAAATTGGCGGCGCTGCAAATGTTGATGAATGTGTGATAGGAAATTTTATAGCAGCGCGTTTTAACCGTCAGGCAAATATCGAAGGATTTTTTCCTTACATAGATGAAGGACTTAAATTTAAACCCTGTATCAGAGTTGAAGGCGCTTGCGGAACAGGAGCTCTGGCACTTGCTACAGGTATTCGTTCTATTCTTGCCGAAACAGCCGAAGTGGTTTTGGTTTTAGGTGTTGAAGTTCAGAATACCGTTAAAGCAATTTACGGAGCAGATATCCTTGCAGCAGCAGGTTGGGCAAAAGAACGTAAAGACGGTCACGCGTACTTTTTCCCCGGAAAATTCAGTGATCGTGCAGGCGCATACTATGAAAAATTTGGAAAAGAAAAAACACGTAAGGCTATGGCAAAATGGTATGTTAATGCCATTGAAAATGCGCGCCTTTGCCCCACCGCGCAAGAATTTCACAACACTACAAAAGATTTGAATGCACAGGGAATGGCAGAACCTAATCCCAGAGGTTTTGTTGACAATCTTAATGTTTTTGATTGTTCCAAAGTATCCGACGGAGCTTCGGGAATTGCAATAGTTTCGGAAGAAGGTCTGAAACGTTGTGGTATTAGTACTAAAGATGCAGTAGAAGTTATTAGTTTCGGGCAATCGGAATATGATATTACCAAAGCTCCTTCCGACCTTACAAAACTTGAAACTACAGCTGATGCAGTAAAAAAAGCCCTTTCAATGGCTTGTATAACAAAAGATCAAATAGCAACAGTTGAATGCCACGACTGCTTTACAATTGCAGGTATAATGGCTATTGAAGCTATAGGTTTTGCAGCTCATGGCGAAGGAACTGATTTTGTGCTTGAAGGAAATACTTCGCGTACAGGGAAAGTTCCTTTTAATACCACCGGAGGCTTAGTTGGATGGGGACATCCTACAGGAGCAACCGGTGTTCATCAGGCTGTTACAATATTAGAACAACTTACAGGTAAAGCAGGAAATGCTCAGATTGAAATACCAAAAGATAAACCTTTCGGACTTTCGGTAAATATGGGTGGAGATGATAAAACTCTTGTTGCTATAGTTTACAAAAAACTTAATTAGGCTGATGCGCATTAACACCTTTACTTTTTGCTCACTAAGAAACTGTTTTGAATTATCTTAAAAGACATATTTATGAGGTCAAACAGAGCCGATTATCCTGAAACATTAGTTGAAGGAGAAGCGTGTCGAAGTTGACCGAATAGCCACTCTTCGACACGTCCTGAAAGGCGGACGGCTCTGAGTGACTTTTAAAGATTAGTAATAAAACTTATGCAGGATGAAAATTCAAAACAGTTTCTAAATGTTATATAAAAATATTATAATCAGTAGAACCGATGGAATTGGAGATGTAGTATTATCGCTGCCTTTAGCCGGTTTGCTAAAAAAGATGTTCCCAAAAAGCAATATCATATTTTTGGGAAAAAATTACACAAAATCAATTATTGAAAGTTGTTCTAACATTGATACTTTTATTGCTTGGGACGAAATTGAAAAACTTAAAACCAACGATGAACAAGTAAAAGCTTTTAAAAATTTAGATGCAGATATAATAATACATGTTTTTCCATATAAAAAAATTGCCCAACTTGCAAAAAATGCAAATATCCCAATAAGGATAGGCGCTTCAGGCAGATATTACCATTGGATTACATGTAATAAAATTGTAAAACTTTCCAGAAAAAATTCTATTTATCACGAAACACAGCTTAACCTTAAATTATTAATTCCACTCGGAGCAAAAAAGTTGTTTGACGAATCGGAAATACCTTTGTTATATGGTTTGAATAAAATTGCTCCTCTTAATGAAAAATTTAAAAAATTAATTGATACAAAAAAAATTAATATTATCATTCACCCAAAATCAAAAGGAAGCGCAAGAGAATGGGGTGTAAATAATTTTATAAATTTAATTGAATCCCTACCCTCTGAAAAATTTAAAATTTTTATTTCAGGCACTAAAGAAGAAGGTGGCGCGATAAAAAAGGAATTAATTGATCGTTTTCCTGAAGTTATTGATATGACAGGACAATTATCTCTGGAACAACTTATCAGCTTTATTGCTGCGGCAGATGGAGTTGTTGCAGCCAGTACAGGTCCTTTGCATATTGCTTCTGCGCTGGGAAAATATGCATTAGGATTATACGCTCCCATGCGACCGATACATCCGGGACGCTGGGCTCCAATTGGTATTAATTCAACTTTTTTGGTAAAAGAAGGAGAATGTAATAAATGCCGAAAATCAGTGGACTGCGAGTGCATCAGAGGGATAAAACCCTCAGATGTTATCGGAAAATTAAATGAATTTTATATAAAAAAAATGATATGAAATACCTATTTATTATTTTAGCTTTAACAATCACTTTTACAGGATATGCTCAGAAGTTTGAAGGCGGCATGTTTGCCGGTCTTACTGCAAGCCAGGTGGACGGCGACACGTGGAGTGGATTTAATCGCGCCGGTTTTAATGGAGGAGTTAGCGTGACTTTGCCTTTTAGCGCTAAAATAGCCGGTCAGTTCGAAATAAAATATATTAATAAGGGTAGTTATAAAGGTTCAAGACCGGATGCAGGTGATTACTCAACTTATGGAATAAAACTCCGTTATATTGAAACGCCTTTAATCATTAAATATCTTTATAAACCAAAAATTAATTTTGAAACAGGTTTGGCTTTTGGATATCTATTGTATTGGGAACTTAAATCCAATGGTATTGAGGATCCATGGGAACGACCTTTTAATAAATATGAAATTAGCTGGTTGATAGGAGGAAATTATCAATTATATAAAAAACTGACTTTGGATATTCGTTATTCTTATTCCGCCTTTCCGGTCAGAGCAAACCTCGGACAGTCTTCATCCTGGTTCAAAAGAGGAATGTTTAACAATGTAATTTGTTTTTCTTTTTATTATAAATTAGGAAAAGAAGATGATAAATAAAAAAATTATTATTGCTATAACCGGCGCCAGCGGGGCAATATACGCAGATTTACTTTTAAACAGGCTTTTTCAAATTAAAGATCAATTTGAAACCTGCGCGGTTGTGATGTCAGAAAATGCCCGTTCGGTTTGGAATTATGAGCTAAAAAAAAACATAGATACATGCATTCCTTTTAAAATTTATGATAACAGCGATTTTTATGCTCCTTTTGCTTCCGGTTCTTCTAATTTTAACACTATGATAATTTGTCCCTGTAGCATGGGGACGCTTGGCAGGATAGCATCCGGTACTTCATCCGACCTTATTTCCAGAACAGCTGATGTTATGCTTAAAGAAAGAAAGAAATTAATTTTAGTTTCAAGAGAGATGCCGCTAAACCTTATACATATTAATAATATGAAAATAATAACAGAGGCGGGAGGAATTATTTGCCCGGCGGCTCCTTCCTTTTATAGTTGTCCTGAAACAACAGAAGAAATACTTTCTACTGTTATTGAAAAAATATTAAATCTGGCAGATTTTGAAATAAATTCATTTCGCTGGGGTTAATTTTAAAAAATAAAAATCATATAAAATAAATTTATATCAAAAAAGTTTTGTATCTTTACTGTACTCATTTATAGCATACTATCTTTAGAAACTTTTATTTTAATATATATAACTAAAACATTAACTAATGAAAAAGATTCTTCTTTTTATCGGCTTATTAATAATAAGTAGCTTCCTTGCGAATGCGCAAAAACATGCAATAAAAGGTTCAATAAACACTAAATTACCATCGTCAAAACCATCCGGTGAAATAATAAAACGTTGTGGAACTACGGAACATCAGCAGTGGATGATCCAACAAAACCCTGAATTAAAAGAAAAAATAAAGCTTGAAGAAAAAAAAATCCGGGAATATATTGCGTCTCACCAACAGGAAATTGAAAACAGTAAAGCAGTATATAAAATCCCTTGTGTAGTACATATAGTTAAAAATGGTAATAGCGAAGATATTAGTGATGCAAGAGTAATTGAGCAAATAAATCAAACCAATTTAGATTGGGCAGGTGCAAACGGACGCTCCATGGGCGCTTTTAGCAGCACATTAAGAGCAAATACACAAATTTCACTTTGTCTTGCCTCTGTAGCTCCTAATGGAAGTGCTACAACTGGTATTACAAGAACATCAACAACCGTATCATCATTTTCGGATGACGATAAAGTAAAACATACTAATCAGGGCGGTTGTGATGCGTGGGATGCAACTAGGTATTTTAATATATGGGTTTGCGACCTTCCGGGTCTTTGCGGATATGCGCAGCTTCCCCAATCAGGAATAGATAATACTTATGGTGTTGTAATTAATTATGGTTTTTTTGGATTAACAGGCGCCACAGCTCCCTATAATAAAGGAGGAACACTATCGCACGAAGGAGGGCATTGTTTCGGTTTAGAACATATATGGGGAGATGATGGTGGCGGATGCAGCGGTAATGATCAATGCGGCGATACTCCAAATCAAGACGATGCTACTTATGGCAACCACTTACCTTATAATGCTAATACTAACCCCGGTGGAAATTTTAATGGCGCAGGGCAAAATTCAACAACACTAACCGATGCTTGCTCAACAAGCTCTCCCGGTATTATGTACATGAATTTTATGGATTATTGCGACGATTCTGAAATGGCGAATATGACTCCAAATCAAAAAACAAGGATGCAAGCTTTTATTTCACAATATTTAATGAGTGTTGTTAATGCAGGCGCTACAGTATGTTCAGGAACCACAGAAACTCAGGCATGCGATACGTTGCATTATCCTCTTACAGGCACAGCTACGATTTATGGAAGTGATAATGGAGGGTACGTATCAGGTAACAATGGATACTTAGATAAAGCAAAAGCAGAATATTTCGCTACTTATTCGCCATATACAAAAATCAATTCGGTAATTTTATGGTTTGGTGTTGCCACACATACCGGTAATACAACAAATATCACTGTTAATGTTTGGAAAAACGACGGAACAGGAGGAGCACCGGGAACAGTTATCGGCACAACTACAGTTCCATTGGCAACAATTGTAACAAATGTTGATGCAGGAGAAGCTACATTAGCTACTTTTTCAACACCAGTTAACATAACGGGACCATTTTACATTGGAGTTACATTACCGACAGTTAGCGGTGATACGATAGCCTTAGTTACCAACACCGATGGTGATTCGAATCCGGCGACAGGTTGGGAAAAAACTTCCGGTAATACATGGCAGGCATATTCCGCAGCTTCACCGGCAGGTTGGGAATCGAACATATCAAATGCAATATTCCCAATAGTATGTACAACTACTACAGGCATTGAAGAAAACTATCTTGAAGATATTCTCATTTATCCAAATCCCGCAAACGATGTTCTGAATATAGATATGGCTAATTCAAGCAATAGTAACGTAAAGATAAATGTTTATAATTCTATTGGTAAATTGATCAAATCAATTGATGGCAAAAACATGTCGCAAATAATTAAAATTGATCTTGCTTCATTTAATTCGGGAATTTATTTTGTATCTATTCAAACATTAGAAGTAACAATTACAAAGAAAATTTCAATAATTAAATAATCATGAAATAAATTAATATTTTTTCAGCTTGCAGCTTGCAGCTTGTAGCGTTAACCAAAATACATGGTGCATTAATTTATTAACATCATAAGCAAATTTTTACTAAAACTCATTTTGTGAAGAGGATCATACTTTCTGTAATAACATTTATCTTATCATTTATTGTCGTGCATTCGCAGGATATTCAAAATAATTCTGTTGAAATAAAAAATTATAGAAGATGTGCAACCACAGAATACATGAAAAAGCAGAAAGCAATAAATTCATCGCTTGAAAAACAGATACAACAAATAGAAGAATTTACACAGCAATGGATAAAAAATAATCCTACAGAATCAAAAGATAAAACTATTATCACTATTCCGGTAGTTGTTCATGTGGTTTATTATAACTCAGCTCAAAATATACCTGACGGACGAATTAATGAACAAATAACTATTCTGAATAACGATTATGGAAAACTAAACACTCATTCAATGGGTGTTTTTGATCCAAATTTAAAAGTTGACACCGAATTAAGATTTTGTCTTGCAAAAAGAACACCTACAGGAGTTTACACAACTGGAATTGTAAGAAAACAAACAACTGTTAACGGATTTACTGACAACGATAAAGTTAAACATACTTCACAAGGTGGCTCCGATCAGTGGAATCCGAATAAATATATGAATATATGGGTCTGTAATTTTTCGGAAGATGGACTTTGCGGATACGCTCAGTTTCCTTCATCACCTTTAGATAATAATTATGGTGTGGTAATTAACTACAAATATTTTGGATTATCCGGATATCAGAATGCTCCTTATAATTTAGGTGGAACGACTTCTCATGAAATTGGTCATTGTTTTAATTTGTACCATATTTGGGGCGATGATTATGGTTCATGTACTGGTTCAGATATGTGTAACGATACTCCTAATCAGGCTGAGGCTACTTATGGCAATAATTCGGGACTTCTTACTGATGCCTGCTCAGGAGCTCCTAAGGGTATTATGTATATGAACTTTATGGATTACAGCAATGATATTACTTATTCAAATTTTACTCCTAATCAGAAATCAAGGATACAAGCGCTTTTTACTACCGGAGGTCCATTAGTTTCACTAAAATCATCCAACGGATGTACACCTGGTATTGGAGCAGGTATTGATGAAACTAAAGACATTGGCGATTTTAATATTTATCCCAATCCAACAACAGGCTCGATAAATGTATCCTTAGCTCTTGTAAATACCGGTGATGTTACAATTACAGTTAGTAATCTGCTTGGTGAAATTATTTCTAAAGTTGAAAAACAAAAAATTTCTTCAATAAATATTCCTATTGATATTAGTACGCAATCGTCAGGTATTTATTATGTTAAAATACAAACAGCTTCCGAAACTTTAACTAAAAAGATTTCACTTGTTAAATAAAAATTTTAATTATTAATGCGAATCAAGGGTTGAAATTAAAAATTATAAATATCATATTATCAAGCATCTTGAGCGAAGTCACTTTTAAAGTCACCCTGAGCGTAGTCGAAGGGT
>JAAXXA010000547.1 GCA_013334735.1 Bacteroidota bacterium | reverse complement strand
CTAACTATACATGAAGTATTATCCATTACAAAAAAACCTCCCGAACCTAACATCGTTCCGCTTTCAAAGCCGCCATCGGCAAGCGATTCATAAGTCATTAAACGAGGTTCTCCTTTAGCTGTCCGTAATATCAAATCAGCAGGAAGTATAGGAACGGAGCTGCCTCCTGCAACAACTGCTTTCAATTTTTTACCATCTTTTATCCCACCTAAATAATCATCGGAATATATAAATTCTTCAACAGCTAAGCCTAATTCAATTTCATAAACACCCGGATTGTTGATATGACCTGACGCGCAAATTAATTTAGTCCCTGTGCTTTTTCCAATCCCGATTTTTGCATATTCTTCGCCACTATTATTTATGATCCATGGAACTGTTGCAATCGTTTCGGCATTATTAAGTACTGTGGGACAATCATAAAGCCCTATTAATGCAGGGAATGGAGGTTTGCTCCTTGGATTCCCCCTTTTACCTTCTAATGATTCTATTAAAGCTGTTTCTTCACCACATATATAAGCGCCGGCGCCCGGATGACAATAAATATTAAGAGAAAAACCGCTTCCAAGAATATTTTCGCCCAAAAAACCATTTGAATAAGCTTCTGCTATTGCTTTTTCGAGCAATCTTAAAGTGTGAAAAGCCTCTCCTCTTATATAAATATATGAAGTAGAAGCGCCAAGAGCAAAACAGGAAATAATAATCCCTTCAATTAGCAAATGGGGATTTTTGCACATAAAAAATCGATCCTTAAATGTACAGGGCTCACTCTCGTCGGCATTACATATCAAATATCTCGGTTTTGCATTACTTTTATCAATAAAACTCCACTTCATCCCTGTAGGAAAACCTGCTCCACCCCTGCCTTTTAGTCCCGATTTTTTTACTTCATCAGTAACAGTATCCGGCGACATGGTTTTTAATGCTTTTTCCACAGCACTATAACCACCCAGTTTTCTGTATGTTTCAAAACGGGTTAAACCTTCAGTATTTATATGTTCTAAAAGAATCTTTTTTCCCACAAATAATTATCTTCAAATGTTGTTTTCCTTGACTTGTATTATTATTCGCTTACTTTTTTATTTTAAAAGTGCTCATGAGTCGCTACGCTAAGTTCACAAACTTACTCAAATTCCTCTAAAACTCCTGATGATCTTGTCATTTCGAGTGTTAACGAGAAATCTTTTATATAAGACCTATTAGATTTCTCCTATCGTCGAAATGACAAATGTATTGAGTTTTAAGAAATTCATGAATTATTCAGGTTAAAAGGATTTGTATGTCTTATTGTATTATTGTTTTTGAAATTTTCAATCATCTCGTCAACTTTGGTTTTAGTCATGTTCCCAAAATATTTATAGCTAACTTCAATAACAGGCGCATGATCGCAATCAGCAAGGCATTCAACGGCTTTAATTGTAAAGCGACCGTCAGTGGTTGTTTCGCCTATTTTAACATTTAATTTTTTTTCCAAATGCAATATTATTTCTTCTGCTCCCAATAACCAGCAGGGACCTGTTCTGCAAATTTCAATTACACAATTGCCAACAGGTTTTGTATTAAACATTGTATAAAAAGTTGCAACTTCATAAACTTCAATAGGTAAAATTTTCAAAAGTAATGCTACATAATCCATTACAGCTACACTCAGCCATCCCCCAAATTCAGCCTGTGCAATATGTAAAACAGGAACCAAAGCCGATTTCTCTTTTCCTTCTGGATAGTGTGAAATAATTTTGCTAACTAATTCAAGTGTTTCAGGCGAAAATTCTATTTTATTTTCTGTATTCATGAGTTAAAATTTAAAATAAAAGGCACAAGCTACAAGCTGCTAGCTGCAAGCTGCGAGTACTTTAGGCACTAATATTAGGCATCTAATTCTCCGGCAATAATATTCATACTGCTCATTGTTAATATTGCATCAGATAACATACTTCCTTTAATCATTTCTTCCAAAGCCTGATAATAAATAAAACATGGTCTCCGGAAGTGTAATCGGTAAGGTGTACGCCCGCCGTCGCTAATCAGATAAAACCCCAACTCACCATTTCCGCCTTCTACACAATTATAAACCTCACCAACAGGGGCGCCTATTTCACCCATAATAATTTTAAACTGATAAATCAGCGCTTCCATGTTGTTGTAAACCTTCTCTTTAGGAGGCAAAACAAAATCCTTGGCATCAGATTGAAAAGTTGTTTTATCTTCCATTTTATCTAACTTTTCCACAGCCTGTTCAATAATTCTAAGACTTTGCCACATTTCTTCCTGCCTTACCATGAAACGATCATAAGTGTCGCCACTTGTTCCGACAGGAATATCAAAATCAAAATCCTGATATGAAGAATATGGATTCATTACTCTTACATCATAATCAACTCCTGCTGCGCGAAGATTTGGACCCGAAAAGCCATAATTAACAGCACGTTCAGAGGAAATAGATCCTACGCCTATTGTCCTGTCCATAAATATTCTGTTACGTACAAGAAGGTTTTCAAATTCTTTTAAAACTTTAGGGCATTCAACTAAAAATTTTCGAATTTTAGCCCAAACCATTTCATTAAAATTTCTTTCAAAACCACCTATGCGTCCAATATTTGTTGTAAGTCGCGAGCCGCAAATTTCTTCATATATTTCACAAATGTCTTCACGTTTTTGAAACAAATAAATAAAGCCTGTTATAGCGCCACTATCAACGCCTATTACACCATTACAAATCAGATGATCCGAAATACGTGCTAATTCCATTATTATTATACGTAAATAATCTACGCGTTTAGGGATTTTTATATCTAATAATTTTTCAATTGTTAAATGCCAGCCTATA
>JAAXXA010000055.1:4231-10505 GCA_013334735.1 Bacteroidota bacterium | reverse complement strand
ATCTACTCTGTCGTTAAAAAAAGCAGCGGAACTCACACATAGTATCAGATTACTTACACTCTTCCTGACTCAAAAATTACTAAAAACAAGCTCTTGAAGATGGATGACCAACAGGCAGAGCTATACCAAATTATTAATAAAAATTTTTAGGGTGTCCCAACGCTGAATATAGGAAAAAAGCCTGACCAAATTTATCTGATCAGACTTAAAAATGTTTTTTAAACGAATATCCCTAATTGGTTAAAATTTATAACCTAAAGTTATTAAAAAACTTTGTGTTGTAATTTTATTTTTTACCGGATTCATGTTATCATAATTGTATAAAAAATAATTTTCCTTCGATATTGAATAAACATATGCAAAATCTATAAAATAACTTTTATCCATTATACCGAATCCACCGCTTATTGATGTTCTGGCTGCATCATTAATATTTGATTTATACGGACTGCCATATAAAGCATAGCCACCTCTTAAACTGAATCTGCCTAATGCTGCTTCCGCTCCAAATCTTAAATTATTGTGTACAGTGTAATTATCCTGAATTGTATTGTTAGCGTCAAAATACATTTCATCTTTTGAACGTAAGCGTGCTTCTGAGTAATCAACAAATTCGTAATCAGCACTTATAATTCCTATCTGTCCTATCTGAATTGCAATGCTCCCAATAGCTCTAAATGGAGTTGTTAGCTGATAATCGAACATACCTTTTGGAATTTGAGAGGTAAAAATACCATTTTTTAAATTTGATTTCATACTACTTGACCATTCGTCATGTAAAGTAAAAAAAGTAGGTGTATGAATAGCAGCGCCAATTTTTACTTTCAAAATTTCGAAATCAACAGGTATGTATATTAAACCTAATTTAAAATTTACTCCCGTTCCTGTAGTTTTTAAATATTCATTAAATGTAAAATTTTGAAGAGTAGTATCTGCATTATTTATCTCTTTATATGTAGATTGTTGGGTAAAACTAACTGTTGGGAAACCAAATGTTCCACCTATAAATAACTTATTATTATAATTAGCTCCAAGAGCAAATACCATTTCCTGCATAGCTCCTTTTGTTTCAATTGATTTTCTTTGAATAATATCACCCGAGGGAAAATTGTTGATATAATTTGTTCTACCATTTAAAGTATCTATAAGATATGTATCAAAAGCAAGTTGAGTAGAAAAAAGATATAAATTGGAACTTTCCATACCTTGCGCATTATCCTGAAATAAATTCACCATTGAATTTTCATGATTTACTCCTTCTATAGTAATTCTATTGTTAAAATCATTATATCTGTTTAAACCAAAAGCAAAATTAACAGACTTCCATTCATTTTTATCATCATTCTTGCTTGTTTTAAAAGCATAAACCAATCCTATATTGCTGATATTAAAGCCATATCTACTATCATTTTTGGTGTTGTCATTATATGTTGAAGCTGTTTTTCCTAAGAAAATAGAGGGTGAAAAAGTAAATTCATTTTTGCGGTAAATCCCAAGCCCGGCCGGATTAATTGATAAGGTCGAAAAATCAGCGCCGATAGCACCAAAAGCGCCACCCATACTTGAACTTCTTGCAGTACCGCCATAATACATTCTTGAATATCTGAGCGCATCTAAATCATTTTGCGCATTTCCTGTATAAGAAATTGTTGCTAAAGTTAATGCAATAATTATTTTTATAGTTTTCATAGTTTTATTTTTAAAAAATTAAAAAACATTATCTCTTTTTCCCAACACTACTAGATCCTGAACTTGATTTTGGAGATGAAAAACTGCTATTGCTTGATTTTGATGAACCTGAATTAGAACTACCTGAACTTCTGGGTGAAGAGTAGCTACTGCTGCTAGTAGTTTTAGGAGTAGAATAGCTGCTACTTGATTTGGGCGTGCTGTTACTTGGTGTGCTGTAATTCGATGAACTACTTGATTTAGGAGTATCGTAAGATTTAGTTGTAGTAGTGCTTTTTTCAGAAGAATTATAAGATTTTGGTTTTGAGTAATACTGATTAGATTTTGGTTCAGTATAGCTTGGAGAAACATACGCTTTTGGTTTAGAGTAATTTTCTTTGGTTACTGTAGAATTATTTTTAGGTGTTGTTGTTTGCAGTGTTGTTGTGCTATTGCTCTTAGGAGAAGAAAATTGTTGGTTAGTACTTGAATTGGATTTAATATTTGATTTAACAGCACTATTATTACCTTTTGCATCCAAAGAGTTTGAAATGTCAGTTTTGGTTTTTAAAGTAGAAGTTGTTCCGGCAGTATTTGTTTTAATTAAATCAGAATTAGATTTTGCCGAACCTATAGAAGTTTTAACAGAACCTGTATTTTCAATTTTGGTAGTGGAAAAACTTTTATCAGTTAATTCTTTTGAAGAAGTACTTTTTTTATCACTTATAGTTGACACAGTAGTGTTTTTTAAGCTATTAATGTTAATTGAATGATTAATTGAGTTGTTTTTAGCTTTTTCAACAGTTGCAAGTTCATACTTTTGTCCAAAAGATAAAGATGAAGCATTATTGTGAGATGTATTTGTGCTTACAATACTATTACGTGGACCATAATAATATGAGTTATTGTCATAACTGTTATAATAATTTTGATTATTTGCAGTCCAATAGCCATCATTGAACCCGTTCCAATAGCCTTGATTGTAGCCATTCCAGTAGCCATTGTTATAACCACCCCAGCCATAATGATGTCCCCAACCATAATTACCATAATATGGGGAATTCCAGTAACTATAATAGCTTCCATAAAATGGGTCATAGTAATAATAAGAAGGATACCAATAAGAAGAACCAAGGTAAATACTTGCACCCCAACACCATGGATCATTATTGTACCAATAATAATTTGTATAATAATCATGATAATAATCAAAGCCATAATTTGGGGTATAAAATCTTTTTAAACGAGCAGCATATTCATAATCATAATAATCATCATTTTCATAATAGTTATTTGTTATATAAGTGCTGCCATTTTCGTCGGTATAAGTTTCACTTTTTGAATAATCAGGTTTATTCTCTGAAGATAAATTTTCAGAATTCGATTGATAGGATGTTGTATCATTATTAGCTTTATCATTATTAAAAGCTGTGGAGTAATTTTCAGGATTTGTTTTTTTTGCCTCATCCTGAGAACTGTTGGGAACAGAAGCAACGGCGTCCTTTTTAGAATAATAGACGTCATCGTACATTGATCTTGTCTGATAAGTGGAAGAACAGGCTGAAAGAAACAGAACTGATGCGACCAATAATTTTAAATAAGTTTTCATGATTTTATTCTCCTATTTGATTAATTTGTGGTTACGTAATTTGTAAAACATTTAATATATTTTATAATTTTGCAAAAAATCGAACGAATTAAAGCAAATACTATACCAAAACAAAATGGCAAAAAATTTATCAACAAGGAAAGAAAATTATTCTCAATGGTATAACGATCTTGTAACGAAGGCAGATTTGGCTGAAAATTCTGCAGTCCGTGGGTGTATGGTAATAAAACCTTACGGATATGCTATTTGGGAAAAAATGCAAGCAGCACTTGATAAAATGTTTAAAGATACTGGTCATAGTAATGCTTATTTTCCACTTTTCATACCAAAATCTTTTTTCACAAAAGAAGCTTCACATGTAGAGGGTTTTGCTAAAGAATGCGCTATAGTAACACATTACAGATTAAAAAAATCTGAGGATGGTAAAAGTATAGTTGTAGATGAAGATTCGAAACTTGAAGAAGAGCTGATAATTCGTCCGACATCCGAAACTATTATTTGGGATTCATATAGAAATTGGATACAATCATACAGGGATTTGCCAATATTAATTAACCAATGGGCAAACGTGGTAAGATGGGAGATGAGGACACGACTTTTTTTGAGAACAGCGGAATTTTTATGGCAAGAAGGACATACTGCTCATGCAACAGAAAAAGAAGCGATAGCTGAAGCTGAAAAAATGTTAAATGTTTATTCGGAATTTGCAGAAAAATGGATGGCTATGCCTGTAATTAAAGGTATTAAAACAGCAAATGAACGTTTTGCGGGAGCTTTTGAAACATATTGTATTGAAGCTTTGATGCAAGATGGCAAAGCATTACAGGCAGGCACTTCTCATTTTTTAGGACAAAATTTTGCAAAAGCATTTGATGTAAAATTTGCAACAAAAGAAGGTACACTTGAGTATGTTTGGGCAACATCATGGGGTGTTTCTACAAGATTAATGGGAGCATTAATAATGGCACACTCTGATGATAACGGGCTGGTTCTGCCTCCAAAGCTGGCACCAATTCAGGTTGTTATAATTCCTGTATATAAAACCATTGACCAGTTAAATGATATTTCCGAAAAAGTAAGACCTATAAAAAAAGCTCTTGAAAGCAAAGGTATTTCTGTAAAATATGACGATAGAGATACATATAAACCCGGATGGAAATTTTCGGAATACGAATTTAAAGGAGTCCCGGTTAGAATTGCAATAGGTCCACGCGATATAGAACAAGGAACTGTGGAGGTAGCAAGAAGAGACACATTAGAAAAAGCAGTATATCAGCAATCAGGTATTGAAAATCAAATAGAAAATTTACTAAATGAAATTCAAGAGAATATTTTTACAAAAGCTTATTCATTTAGAGAAAACAATACAAATAAAGTTGATACTTGGGAAGAATTCAAGGATGTGTTAGAAAACAAAGGCGGCTTTATACTTGCTCATTGGGATGGCACACCAGAAACGGAAGAGGCTATAAAGAATGAGACCAAAGCAACAATCAGGTGTATTCCATTAAATAATATTAAAGAAGAAGGTTGTTGTATATATTCAGGGAAGCCATCATGCCAGCGAGTGATTTTTGCAAAAGCATATTAATCATAATTTTATTAATTTGCCGGACCCACTTATATTAGAATTTATCACATAGGGGCTACCTGTATAATACACATCGCCAATAAAACCTATATGAACATTGAGTTCTTTTTGCACATTTACGAAACAATTATTTGAAGATTTATTATCAATAAAATTATTGTCTGTAATAAGGTTAGTGAGATCGGCAAAACCTGTACCTTCCAAATAAACAAAATTTACTTTTGATTTGCCATTTACTTTAATCATAGCAGGACCCGAATATATATCGAACCATGAAGAATCGGCATTGATTGTACAATTGACATCTCCAGTACTACTACGTATTTCTAATTCAAAATGCTTTGAACGAAGAGTATCTGTACTATAAATATTTCCTGATGAGTTAAAATATTTAAGAAATCTGATTTCTTTACATTTTAAATAGACATTTATTTTATTTTTAAAGCTTCTAACCCAATTGCATTTATTATCGTTTTTAAGGTATAAACAATTATCCACTACTTCTGTTTTAATAAGTTTCTGCAAATTAGTTCCCGCTTCAACTGTAAGTGAAAATACTGAGTCCTGAGTAATATACAAATTGATATTATCGTTAAGTAATATTTCATTGAAAGGACTAATATTCCTACTTTGCATGGAAATTTCACCGGCACTTTTAAAACAGTCGCATCTATTTTCTTTATTACAAGAGATAAAAAATAATACGGTTAAAATAAAGAAATAAGTAAATAGTGTTTGCACGGAAAGCCCATTTTTTTCGTTATGCTTGCGAAAAAAATGCTTGCTTCGACTCCGCTCAGCAACCGCATTTACATAGGTAAACTGCGTTTTTTTACCGCTGCGCAAGCATAGAAACTGGACTTTTCGCATCAAACACTGAGTTCCCGTGCAGGCACTTAATATAGTTTTTAGCATGATTATTATTATTTAAAAATTAAATACCCAATGCCACATTCTAAAAAATCGGCTTTAAAATAATGTGTTTTCAGGGAAAGATTTAAAAGCACTTTTTGATTTAATTTATATCTGAGTCCTATACGGGAATAAATCAATCCATCGCTTTTATCTTTAGCATATCCATAATAACCTAATTGTGTAACAAATGATAATTTTGAAAAGTCGAATTGGTGACCGAAAAAAAAGCCTAATCTAATAGCCTGATAAGTATGATCAATTTTAATTTCATTAATTTTCAAAGTTCTAATATTTGAATAATCTAGAAATAAATCAACTCCGGCTCCAATTTTTCTTTTCAGACTAAGAGGTTTAAGATAAGACGTAGAAAGTGAAAATGCTCCATATTTATAGCCACAAGCGGGATATAACTCTTTAATGCTACCAGAAAAAACTGAAAGTATTTGAAATTTACTTATACTTTCGATAGATTTATTTTTATTTAGTTTTAA
>JAAXXA010000055.1:0-4221 GCA_013334735.1 Bacteroidota bacterium | reverse complement strand
ATGTATCGGTATAGCCTGAAATTTGTTGTGTAATGAAACTCGAAGCACGAAATCCGAAATACGAAACAAATTCAAATGACCAAAATTTAAATGTTCCAAATAAGAAATATTTTTGGATTTTGAATTGATGGCATAAGCAAGTCCAAGGCTAACAGTTGGAATGTTAAGTCCGAGGTTTGGAATTTTAACCGCTCCATTAGAAAAGTGAGTAATACCAATTGAACCAGAAAAAAACATTTTTTTAAAAATCTCCCATTTTAATTCATAACACATATTAATAGTTGCATTTATATGGGATCCTATTGCAATATTTTTATAATTATTAAGTCGTTCGAATTTTTTTGTAAGATAGCAAAGACCTATACCAAAACGATAATTAAGAAGGAATGATTTTCTTTTATAAATATGGAAATTAAGATATGGATATAAAGCATGTGCAGAACCAAGGATATTTGGGTTTTTGAGATCGGCATACCAATACGAAATACCCATTACAGGATAATTGTAAATCAGCTGCCATGATTTTTCGCCATTAGTTTGTTTTCCAAAATTAATTTCAAAAGCAGGAAAATGACCTGTAACAAGGTGCGCCATATATGTATGATGGCTTATTACAAAACCATAATGCGTTTTAAATTCGATAATGTATTTTACAGAATCGTTTGGAGTATCTTGTTTTAGCGCAAAAGCAGAAGCAAGGGAAAAAATTAAATAAAAAAAACATGAAAAAAATAAGCGTTTCACTAAGTCAATAGATTTATATTTAGAGTTGTTATAATTTGTTTTTTATTATTTCTCGCAAAGTCGCAAAAACGCAAAGAAAAATATTATTTTTCGCGAAGACGCAAAGACGCGAAGAAAACTTTTGTTTTTCTGCAAAGCGCGAAAGTTAAAGAAAAAGTATTAATACTTTATAAAAGGGACATAAGTTAGTAACCATTTACTGTATATATATAAAGAACAAAAATAACATTTTTAACATTAATACTCCTTACATTTGCAAAAAATAAAAAAATGGATAAAACTATCATAGAATTTAAAAGGTTGGTGGAGATAATGGATGAGTTAAGGTTGAAATGTCCCTGGGATAAGAAACAAACTTACGAAACTTTACGTCATTTAACAATAGAAGAAACATACGAGTTAGCCGAAGCAATTATTTCAAAAGACAGTAATGAAATTAAAAACGAGTTAGGAGATTTGATGCTTCATATTGTCTTTTATTCAAAAATCGGTTCAGAAAATAATGAATTTGATTTGTCAGATGTATTAAAAGGAATTAACGAGAAACTTATAAATAGGCATCCTCATATTTTTGGAGATGTGGTTGCAGATACAGATGAACAAGTAAAAATAAACTGGGAGAAAATAAAACTTAAAGAAGGTACTAAATCAGTACTTTCGGGAGTTCCTGCTTCACTTCCATCAATTATTAAAGCTTACAGGATACAGGATAAAGCTAGGGGTGTAGGATTTGATTGGGAAAAACCCGAGCAGGTTATTGACAAAGTACATGAAGAACTTGCAGAACTTAAAGAAGAGATATTAAAAAATACCAATAAAAGTAAAATAGAAGGAGAGTTTGGGGATTTGTTGTTTTCGTTAATTAATTATTCGAGATTTATCGGGGTAAACCCAGATACAGCATTGGAAAGAACAAATGAAAAATTTATTTACAGATTTCAATATTTAGAGGATTGCGCAAAAAAAGCGGGCAAAGCTTTATCTGATATGACATTGAAAGAAATGGATGTGTATTGGAATGAAGCGAAGGAGAAAGAAAAATAATAGTTGGCAGTCAACAGTCAATAGTTGGCAATCAATAGTCAACAGTCAACAAATATTGCCATTTATCAACAAAATATTGCTGAATTAAAAATACAAATGAATTACCCCGAGGTAGAGTTTCGAGGAATTCTTTTGATTAAAAAGAAACTATTACAATACCATGACTTCCATTTATACCTACAGCTCCACCATTTCCCGCAGTCCCACGTGCAGAGTCTCCTGAATTACCAGGAGTGGAATCTGAACCAGTTGTTGTTGTGCCTCCAGGAGCATAACCTGAACCACCGCCACCACCACCCATATCCGGTCCCGAACCGCCATATCCACCGCCACCACCGCCATAGTAGCCACCACCGCCACCGCCACCATAACTATTAGAGCCAGCATATCCTCCCAGATATTGAGTTCCGGCAGTTCCGTTGTTATTATTGCCTGTTCCTCCTGCTCCACCCGCTGATGTTGTTGCCCCACGCCCTCTGCCGACAGTAGTACGAGAAGCCCCATCTTGCGCAACAGCTCCACCTCCGGCACCACCCTGTTCACTACCCATAGTACCGGCATTTTCCTGTCCTCCTCCTCCTCCTCCTCCGGCAGTCATAATATCAGCGGCACTTCTTCTTATTGCGGATCTTCCACCTCCACCTGCACCATAATTACAATCGTTCCCTGTACCAGGACAGTAAGTTCCACCACCACCAAAAGCAGTATAAACGCTTCCGTAAGATCCTTGTTTTCCACCTTCCCCAACAATAACAGTCAGAACTTCAGAGGGTGTTACAGACAAAGCGCCACCACTATATCCACCACCACCACCGGGGAAATGATATGTCCAACCGGAACCGGCGCCGCCACCTCCAGCACCCCACATCTTTACATTAATAGTTGTTATTCCTGCAGGTATTGTCCAACTTTGAATAGTACCCGCAAAGTTAAAGGTTAATGGAGATGACACTGTAAAATTCATTGAAGAAGAAGCAGTGCATCCACCGCCATCAGTTATCACTACTGTGTAAGTGCTTGAACTGCCAAATAGAGGTGTAGGTGTAGCAGTAGTAGAATTTGCCATACCTGCCGAAGGTGTCCATGAATAAGTGTAAGTTCCGGTACCTCCAGTTCCGACTGCAGGACCAATTGTGATTGTATTCGGACAAACATTAGAATTTACATTTCCTCCGGCACTTGCTGACAAATTCCTTGTGACAGTTACTGAGCTAGTAGCACTGCAAGTATTTATATCAGTAACTGTTAGAGTATAAGTATTGGTTACACACGCAGTAGCTGTAGGATTAGCAATACTAGTACCAGACAAACCTGTTGAAGGGCTCCATGCGTAAACATAAGTTCCATAACCTCCAGTAGCAGTAGGGCTGCCGCCAAGTGTTCCGGGACCTATTTTAGCAGCTCCTGCAGTGATAGAAAGTGGATTTACAGCTATTGCCAGACTAGCCGGAGTACTTGTACCACAAGCTGCTGTTTGTGATACGGCAACATAACCGGCAGTAGTGTTACAACTATAGTTTACCACTATATTCGTAGTACCTGTTCCTGAAGTAATATTGGCTCCCGGAGGTACTGTCCAGTTATAGGTAATAGCACCAGGCATAGCAGCAATTGAATAAGATACCGGAGTTGTTTGTCCTGGGACAGCTGTAATTGAACCAGTGATATTTCCTGGAGTAAGAGGTGTTGGATTGATGCTAACATTAATGCAAGTTTCCGAGCTGGATTCACAAGCATTATTAGCAGTTACGCACACACTTCCCGAGTAATTATCAAAAACTACAGTAATAGAAGTTGTACCTTGCCCCGTAATACTCGTAACCGCAGGTACAGTCCATGTATAGTCAGTAGCACCCGGAACCGGCGAAATGGAATAAGTGCGTGTTTGTCCTGCACAAAAAATAGTTGAACCTGAGCTTGTAATAGGACCTGGTGCGCGTAATGACTTGCCCTTTGCAACCCAGCATGAACCGGTATAATATTCTTCTATATTACAATCAATATTATATATTTGTAAGCCAGTAGCGGGAGAAACTATTGCATCACGATTTGCAGAACTCATTCTAGGTATCAATTGACCTTTTGTAGTACTACTTACATCTAAAATAGCTGAACTAGCGGGATTCGTTGTACCTATTCCAACATTTCCGAATTTACTTATTTTCATTCGCTCGGTATTATCTGTCTTCATTACCCATGACCGAGCATCTGTGGTACCGATAAAATTTGCAGTAGTATCTGTTCCTGCATTGCCGCTTGTTGACCAACCGCTACCGCTACCCGTGGAAAACCTTATCCATTTGGAAGTTGTTCCATCCCAGTAATAAAATCCGGGTGTTACATCTCCTGCAGTTACTGAGTCATAAACCAATAAACTATTAACGGGATTAGTAATAGGAGATGCTGATGTAGTGCTTTCCAGAGCAACTCGCG
>JAAXXA010000054.1 GCA_013334735.1 Bacteroidota bacterium | reverse complement strand
CAAATTTATTCTTTTTTTAAGTATAATAGCTCGAAGCTCTGCTCCGAATTGTTCACTTCAAATTGTCCTTTTTTCTGTGTAAGCCTTTTTGATACTTCGAGGCTCTGCTTCGGGGTAATTCATCAGTGTAAATAAATATTATTACATATAAAACCTTTATTGGCGATAACATCAACAAAGGTTTAAAGTCAGGATACTAAAAAAAAGTAAAAATCCTTTTTCTACATTTGAATTATTGATAAAAAAGGGAATGTTCCTTCGCCGTTATCTTCAACTGCAACTGCCCACGTGGATTGCCTCATTTGAATACATATTGTTTCTCCTGCAGTTAAATATACAATACCACTAACCGATGACGAGGCTCCTGTGTTATAGCTGTTAGCAATACAACCGAATAAAATTTCCGGTGTTCCTCCGATATTTTTCACGACTTTCAAAATTGCATTATTGTGTCCGTCCCTCTGTTTCCCTGTACTTGCTGAAATATTATAATAACCCGCATTAGTGGCAGTAAAAATTCCAGTTGAAGTTGAATATTCGTTAGATACATCTAAAACTTCGGTAGGATAAATCATTGTTGCGAAACCTGTCGATAAAGAATAGCTACCGGATTTTACAAACACCCTCGTTGTTCCTGCTGCCGTTGCTGCCGTAGTTTGTACAGTACCATCAGGGAATTTAATGCCACCTGTTGATGACTCAATAGTCCCTGCAACTTTCAATTTAGACGTGCCGGGATCAGTTGTTCCGATACCAACATTACCACCATCGCCCTGTAGAGATAGGGTGGTGTAACCAACATCGTATTGATGAGATTGAATTTTCGCAAAATGACCGGTTTCGTCAGTAGTGATTTCCAATACCTGATCTCCTGTATTAAGCCCCGCCGGATTCCAACTGTTGTTGAACCTAAGGTGTGAAGTTCCTATTTTTGCATCTAAAAGAGTTCCGGGCGTTTTTGTACCGATACCAACATTACCGTTAATAGTCATACCACCCTGATAAATGTTATTTGCAGGGATAATATTAAAATCGGTTTTTCCTGAAGTCATTACTCTGTTGCCTGTGCCACTATTAGTAACTGCTACAAACATTCCGTTGCCATAAGTTACAAATAGCCAATCATTAGTGGCGGCGCTAATTCTGGAAGTCCAGTTAATTCCATCAGGAGAGGTCATTACTGTATTAACATTGGTACCATCAGCCCAGGAAACAGCCACAAATAAACCATTTCCGTAGGTAACAGAAACCCAATATTTATCAGGACTTGTTCTTGGAGTCCAGTTAATTCCATCAGGAGAGGTCATTACTTTATTGCTGCCTGTCCATGCAACAGCCACAAATAAGCCATTTCCGTAGGTAACTCCATACCACATATTATCGGCGGTGCTTGATCTGGAAGTCCAGTTAATTCCATCAGGGGAAGACATAACTCTATTGCCGGTGCCATCATAAGAAACAGCCACAAACATTCCATTGCCGTAGGTTACACAACGCCAGTTATTGGTAGAGGCGCTGGTTCCTGAAGTCCAGATAATACCATCAGGGGAGGTCATTACTGTACCAGATATACCAACAGCCACAAACATACCGTTTCCGTAAGTTACCGAAGTCCATATTCCTTCACTTGGTGTAGTTCTTAACGTCCAGATAATTCCATCAGTTGAAGTCATTACTTTATTATTTGTACCACTAGAAGCCACTGCCACAAACAGCCCATTGCCGTAAGTTACAGAATACCAATCGTTATTAGCAGCGCTGGTTCTTATAGTCCAGTTAATACCATCCGGTGAAGTCATAACTCTATTGCCTGTACCATCACTAGCAACAGCCACAAACAGACCATTTCCGTATGTTACAGATTGCCATGAATTATTAGCTGCGCTGGTTCTGGATGTCCATAATGTTCCCTTTGATACTATATTTCCTACAACTTCTAATTTTTCACCGGGAGTTGATGTTCCAATACCAACATTACCAGCAGCATTATAAATATTACTATTATTTAGTACCCATTGAGAACCATCCCAATAGGGCGTATTTCCGGTGGCAGCGCCTGAGCCGAGTAATCCGGTAGCGCCTGTAACACCTGCTGCTCCTGTTGGACCTTGAGGGCCGGTAGCCTGTGTCCATTGTGAACCGTTCCAGTAATAAAAACCGGCAGGAGAAAGACCACTTGCTCCATCATTATACACCATCAGACTAGTAGCCAATGGTGTATAAAATCCGCTAACATCGGTATTGGAACTTAACGAAATGCGAGGAATTAGAATCCCCTGCCTGCTACCTGTAGGACCTGATGCAGTAGAAATATCCAACATCGCTGAATTGTCCGGCGCTGCGCCTGTAGTATTAATAGCAATTCCCTGAGAAAATGAGTTTAAATTGCATAATGATAAGCTCAGTGTGAGAAAAATTAAAAAGTTAAACCAATTTGCTTTTATAGTTTTCATAAAAATACGTTTTTATTTTGACTACAAATATAATATTTATTTGTGTAAATAAAAATGTAAAAACTTCTCAAGTCATTGAATAGAGGGATATTCACGCATATAAATAAGGTGTTTGTCGAAGTATTATTCGTTATTAAATATGATTTTTACTTGTTGGTAATTTATAATTAATACCGATTAGTTTTCATACTTGCAATTTAATTCTTAAATTTCTATGAAAGCAGATCGGCATAATACCAAGTAAGCATTCTTCGCCTCCGACATGGCGTAGCGAATCAATATTATATCTTTGAATGTAACTTGGTATAAGTGCAAATATTATTTTTTTGGAAATAAACAAAAAGATATTTTTTGGTAATTTTTGATGTTCTATTAGGAAAAATTTTAGTTTTGAGGAATTATAAGATATACGCTTTAGCATGTTCATCTGTTAAGGGAATAAGATTATTCTTGCCCATACATCTTTATCTTTGTTGATGAAAACAGTAATAATGGCTAAAAAGGTATTTCACTTGTGTTAAAAAGACCTGATACAACGTACGCGATCTAAGTGATCTTTTGTCCAAGTGCCTGGGTATGTTTGTCCTGTGGGCATGTAATTGAACCATGTGAATTGATAATCGACTTCCGATGAACTCCAATAGAAATCTGCGGCTATACCTATAACACCTTGATTCAAGTATAGTTTGTTTAACTCATCTATACTTGGTAAATACCAGTCGCTATATGTATCTATTACTAAATCTGAACACAATTTAGCTGCATAGCTTCCTACTCCTTGGCTGGTAACAATGGTGTTTGTGTTCGCATTTCCTGTACCTAATACCGTTGCTGTTGCACCTGTTGTTGTAAAACTTCCATTAGACCATTGTATGCCAGTGCTTTGGTCGGCTGTAGCTGCTATTAATCCATGTGTTTGACCTGAACCGTAACCAGGGTCTCCGGTTTGCAAAATATATGCTACTATGCCTCCTTGATAGTTGTCCCCAATAACTGGAGGGCAATCACCCCATGTAGGTATTCCATTGCAATAGGTTAATGTTTGTCCATTTGTCCCTGGAATTACTGTAATCCATGCACTACCATTCCAATAGAGCATTTCACCAGGATTTGTTCCCGAAGGAACTGCTGGAGAAGGGATCGTTCTTGGTGTAATTAACAGGGCATCTATCACTCCTGCATTATCATCAGTTGTGTATGCCTCTAACGCAATAGCAAAAGCCATATCACCTGCGCCGGCTTTACACGCAATTCCTGCAGTAGTATAAGTTGTCAAAAAATCGCCAATAGCTATATCAGATGTTCCATTAGCTTTTAATGCAGTGGTTTTACCAAGAATCTGTACTAATCCTAACGAGGCATCAGCAGTTGTTTCAGATACAATACCGAAAACTTTAGTATCGCCTTTTGTAGTAGTTGTGGTAACTTCATCTCCAGTAGCTGCTGAATTTAGAATAACTGCATCTCCTGCTGCCAATGCGCTACCGGAGGTATTTTTCATTCTGATGAAATCTTTCTGATAAGTAACATCAAGCGCATTATTATTTTTTAGTATGGTATTAGTCCCTGCATCGGTTAAGTTGCCTGATGTTCCCGACTCTTTAAGGTCGTTATTTTGAATCACATTTTGATCGCAATTTGAAGACTCAACTTTTATACCCCATGATTGATAAGTTCCCTTTCTGCAATTGTTACCCTGAATTATGTTATTGTCAGAATCAGAAGTTATTCCTATTCCAGAGTAAGTTTGGTAACTTTGATAATACTTTATTCTGTTATTATCAAAAAGATAATTTCCTGTAATTGTATTGTTATTCGCACTATTTAAACAAATGCCATCGTAATAACTAAGAAATACATAATTCCCTGTAATTATATTTCTTTCAGTACCACCTCCCAATACATAAATGCCATGATTGGATGTATTTCCAATAATATTATTTGAAACTATATTTTCAGATGAAACATTAAGTATAATTCCCCGGTTATTGTCCTTGCACACATTATTGGAAATAATATTTTGGTTACCATTTACAGATATCGCGTACTGTTGAGCGCTTGTAATAATATTACCTAAAACTGAACAAAGATTAGAACTACCTAACTGTACCCCGCTTGACGACATTGGTATAACGCATCCCTGAACTGTAATATAGTTGCAATCGTTAAGGTAAGCTCCAGCTCCAACATTTGACTTAAGGATACAATTTTTTATTACCGAGTGGCGACAAGTGATAAATGTAATTGCAGAATTGCCCGGAAAATCAGCTACAACATTCTCAATAATACAGCCCATCCTTGCTCCACTATATGTGCCACTGCCTACTTTAGTAAAATAAATTCCCCCATGATTATATGGAGAATAATCAGTAACAGATAATTTTAAATCCTTAATAGTAATCTGAATATTGCCGTTTGTTTTATCAAAATTTTCAATAATATTAATAGATGAGCCAATAACAGAACCCGATATTAATTTCAAATTAGTACCGATACCAGAACCAATAAGCGCTATGTTATCTTTTATTTTGATCGGGGCAGAAATATTATAGGTTCCATCCATTAATTTAATTGTACCACCTGAAGTACTTAAAGCATTTATTGCTGCTTGTATCGTATCCTGATCGCTTGTACCATTACAGATATAATCGGCATTAACAAGGTCTAAAGAGTTTGAAGCTGCTACAACTAATGTTGAAGATCTGGAGTAAGAAGTAATTCCTCCGGTGGGTGTTGTCCAAGTAGGCGCTCCTGAGCCACTTGATGTTAGAACTTGTCCGTCTGTGCCTGGTCCGTTTGAGGGCGCTGTAAGGTATATCCACTTACCCGTGGTGGTGCTGCTGTTCCAGTAATAATAGCCTGATCCACTTCCATCTACTGGGGCAGTAATGCTATAAACTAATAAGCTGATAACAGGAGTACCTGTAAGTGGAGCATAAGTTGCAACATTAGTTAAATTCACTCTGGGAATTAAAAATCCTTTGGTGTCGGGTGTTCCATCGCCCACTTCAAGCAATGCCGCGTCTTTGGCTTCGTTGCCAGTAGTGTTGATACCCACACCCTGAGAAAAGGAGTGAAAAGTGAAAAACGAAAAGTAAAAAGTAAAAAGTGAAAACAAAAAAATAAGTATTTTTTTCATGATTTTATTATTATATTGTTTTTATGAAAGCATCTAAGGGCAAATATAATAATTTTATCGTAAAAATACAAAATTATTGTTTCCTATAAATCCGTTTTTACTTTGCCCAAATCCTTTTTTGGTTTTACAACCAAAAAGGCTTGAATGATTATTAATTAAAGAACCATCTGAGGCTAAATATTTTTTCTAATTTGAGTAGATCTAAAAAAAGATTAATATAATATACTCCTGAAATTTTAAATGCTTTGGAGAGTATATCTTATGAAGGAATAATATTCTTGAGATATGTTTTCTCTTTGCTAATGATTACATCAAAAAGGGCATAAAGAAGTACCTGTTCCACGTGTCGCCGTAAGTATAACCATTCAGAAAACAGCTTATAGTGCAGCTAAGTTCAGTAATTGTAAAAGTTGTACTTCTTTGAAACCTTTACAAAATGAGACTTTGTAAGAATCTTTGTTTTAGTAATTTTTTTAATAAAAAATAAAGTTCATTAATTCTTTCTATTTTTTTATAATTATCATTTTGGCATTAGTATCAAAGGAGCCTGCTTCTTGACCAGCTATTTGAATAGCTGTTAAATTACTTGCTGTAACATATTCAAATGCAAACATTCTTAATTTTAAAGATGTAGTAAGTCCATAATTTATTTGACCAACAAATTTTATTTTACCTGTTGTAGCATCCCTTTGGATTGAACCATCTAAAATCAATTCATCGTTTTGGGTTAAAGTAGGAAAAACGTATGCACTATTTGTTCTTGCTCCAGTTATTGTACTGCCATCAATTGTCAATACCTGATAATTGTAATTCGATGTAGTAGTGTTACCATTAAAGAAAATAGCAAAATTTTCATTTCCAGCGTGAATGCTTTTGAATTTTATATAAACCATATAGATTTTATCATTATCCAAATCCAAAGTGCCAGAGTTGATATATTGCCCATCAGCACAATTAACTTCCACTTTTGTTTTATCACCACTCGCAGCTGTTGTCTGCAGTGTGCCATCCGGGAATTTAATGCCATCAACCCCTGCTGTACCACCAATATGAAGTTTCGCTGTTGGTGCTGCTATTCCGATACCGACGTTGCCGGTTGAAACTGTTGAGGTTGGAGTGGTATAGGCGGAAAGACCAGTGGCATATATAAGGTTACCAATGCTTAACATATTGGAACTGGTAATGGCAGGAAGGTCTGTATTAACACCAATAACAATATTTCTTAAACCTGTGGTCAGGCTATAACCTGCAGCGTTGCCAATAACGATATTATATCTGTCAGCATCCAGATCAATGCTAGCTCCTGCCTGATAACCAAGCGCTGCTCCATATCTCATACCTCTGGCGTCTTTACCTAAGGCAGCACCAAAAGAATAGCCCCTAGCATACATCCCCACAGCAGCGCCGGCTGAATATCCTTGAGCATAGCTCCCTATTGCTAAGCCGGAATAATTACCGGAGGAATAATTACCGACTGATACTCCATATCCTGAAGCAGTAACATTAAATCCTATTGCCGTAGCATTATCCTCAGCATTAGTTTCGCGTCCTATTGCCACTCCGCCCACATTTGCTTTAGCATTATAACCTATTGCAAGATTTAAACTATTATTCACACCAGTTCCAATTCCAATACCTATCCAATTTGTTCCATCAAAAACAAACTCCTTAATTGCCCCGGAATAAATCAGGTCTAAATAAGTGGCGCCTTGTTTTGGTCGTAAATAATAAGTACTGGTATTGTCATTTCCACCATAATTCCTGATAACAAACCTATCACCCGCTGTTGCCCCTGAAGTTGCTAAAGTAATAATCCTATTAGCGCTACCCGGATTCAAATATTGATATATATTATCAGTACCAGCAGTTAGAGTTTTATCAGCTGATAATGTTTCTACATTAATACCATAAAAACCGCCAACTTCACCGCCTCCTAAAGCTTCTATTTTATCATAAACCGCATTTTTAGAGGGAGCAACATCTGTAACTCCATCCCAAGCTACACCATAAACAGCATCAGATACAATATCTGTAAAAGCAAATTGTTTTCTTGTCGCCGCAGTTGTAATCGTGCCATAAAAAGCATCGTTTACAAATTCTATTGCTCCTGCTTCCGGAGTAGTTAAAAGCGTACCGGAAGTAAATTTAAGAGGTGAGCCATTAGCTGTTGCCTCACCGGCTGCAATATGTATTTTAGCAGTTGGTGATGTAATTCCACCAAAACCTATTCTTTTTATAGCGCCAGTACCAGCTCCAAAATACGAGACATTATTGTGAGCTAGTTGATGCGATATAGTACCACCATTATAGCTACGCAGGTATGAAGTATTTAAATTGAGAATCTTACTGGAGTTATCCCAAGTTAATCCTGCATCACCCCCAAAACTTCCTCCATTATTAAACTGGACTTGGGTGTTAGCGCCACCTGGAGAACCGTTTGCACCTGTTGAGCCGGTTGGTCCTGTTGAACCGGTTGACCCTGTGGGTCCTTCTACTGTGGAAGCTGCGCCTGTATTGCCTGTAACTCCTGTGTTGCCTATAACTCCGGTGGCGCCTGTTACTCCCTGTATTCCTTGCATAATAGGACTTGCCGTAAGATCTATACCTACAGATTCTATTTTCCATGCTTTGCCAGTAGGAACTGTTTGTTGCGTAGTTACTGAAAGAACACTTTCAAACTGTAAGGAATTACCACCTCCTGTTGCAGGAGCAATGTTATACTGCAAAACTGAAATAGAATTTACCTTATTTCCAACGGCAAGCGTTTGCCCTGCATGTAACCAATAAGGAGATATAGAAAGATTATTAGCCATATTAGATATACCATCAATAAGAATTGCCGGAGTTGTTTGCGCATAAATGCTGTTTATAAAAGGAGCTACATTGAGAAAAATTCCAATGAATACAACTTTAAATAATTTCATATTTTTCATATTTTTTAATTGTTTGACTATTTTGCTTTATTTAAAATAATAATTACCAGCCTCTGGTTGTATATAAATTGGTAGGATCCACAATTGGTACGCCTGTTGTAAAAGGAATCCATTTGGTTAAAGCAGTATCATAATAGTAAAATCCCGGTATAATATTATCCGGCGAGGCGCCTGCTGATGCGGTATTATAAATCAGAAGGCTATTGGCAGGATTTGAAATAGTAGAAACATCATTTGTGCTTGTTAATGCTACGCGAGGAATAAGCATACCCTGATTTGTTGAACCAACATCAAGCATTGCTGAGCTAGCTGCTGCATCACCTGTGGTGTTAATTGCCGCACCACCAATTTGTGCCATACAATTGAATGTTGATAGAAGAAAATTAAAAGCAAACAAAGCGTACATTATACCTCTTGCTATTTGAAGCGTCCTTTTTATTTTCATAATTGTTTTTTTTGTTTATTATGTTTAGTAACCTAAATAAAAATGCAAATATACTATTTTTTCATACAAACAAAAAATTAATTACATCATTTAATGATAAAAAGATTATGAAATGGAAAGCGGATACCGATTGCTTTCAGCAAAAAATGCTTATGATTAAATGTGATTTTTTATTGTTAGCAATTTGCATATCAACAGAAACATGTACTGTTTTATAAATTATTTATCTGTTATATATGCCTTTAATTTTAAATACTTAAGTGGGAAAATCTAATATTATCCTAATGCTGTCATTGCAGGAAATATTTAAAAAAAGGAAGGGTGTAATTGTTTAAACCGTTTAAGCAGGTTAAACAAATGTACTTGTAGGTATTATCGTTGCTGAATTGAACCTTAAATTTGTTTCACAGGGAATCTAAACATTACTAGTGTAAATTTCACGGGCTAAACTGATTGAAAATATGATATGTGTTTTATTTATTTGCTCATCAACTATTTAGCTATTCCATTTTAACCAGATAATAATTCTTCTTTCCCTTTTGCACCAAAATATATTGATTGTTCAGCAAATCATTTTCTGTAACAATATAGTTGTCTTCAATTTTTGCTTTGTTGATGCCTATGCTGCCTTCTTTAAGCATTCTGCGCGCTTCGCTTTTAGATGCAGTAATATTTGTGTTTTCTGAAATAAAATCTACTATCGAAATACCATTTGAAACAGAGTTTTTGCTGATTACAGGCATTGGCACACCTTCGAAAACAGATAACAAAGTAGCTTCGTCTAGTTTTTTTAATGTTTCGGTAGTGCTTTTTCCAAAAAGAATTTCAGATGCTTCAAGAGCTAAATTATAATCACTTTCGGAATGTACACGAATAGTAATATCTTTTGCAAGCGCCTTTTGCAAAAGTCTTAAATGAGGAGCTTTGTTATGTTCTTCTTCAAGAGTTACAATTTCTTCTTTAGTTAACATTGAAAAAATACGAATATATTTTGAAGTATCTCCATCTGAACAATTCAGCCAGAATTGATAAAATATGTAAGATGAAGTTTTGGTTGGATCGAGCCAGATATTGCCTTTTTCAGTTTTGCCAAATTTCCCTCCATCAGCTTTTGTAATTAATGGGCAGGTAAGAGCAAAAGCCTCTCTCCCGTTTTTCCTGCGTATAAGTTCGGTACCGGTAAGAATGTTTCCCCACTGATCGGAACCACCCATTTGTAATTTACAATTTTTATTGTCGAATAGAAAAAGAAAGTCGTATCCCTGAACAAGCTGATAAGTAAATTCGGTAAAAGAAATTCCTGTTTCAAGTCTTTTTTTAACCGAATCTTTTGCCATCATGTAATTTACTGTAATATGTTTGCCAACATCACGAAGAAATCCAAGAAAAGTATAATCTTTCATCCAGTCATAATTATTAACTATTTCCGCATAATTATTATTCGATTTATCAAAATCAAGAAATTTCAGCAGTTGTTTTTTTATACACTCCTGATTATGGCGTAAAACATTTTCATCTAGAAGGTTTCTTTCTTCTGATTTTCCGGAA
>JAAXXA010000546.1 GCA_013334735.1 Bacteroidota bacterium | reverse complement strand
ATATTTATCTAAAACCTTTATACGAGTAAGCATACAGAACCAAGTTATATATTCAAAGCATAATTAAAATTACACAATCATACTTATTACTTCGACTAAATTTTTAAATTTGTCGAAATGTTAAAAGAAGAACATATTTATTGTAAAACATAGGTTAAAAATTAAATAAAAAAAGCGGCGGAAATTTTACCTCAAAAATGTATAATAAAACCTATTAATGAACACGCTTTAATAACTCTTTAAAAATCTATTTTTTTGATCAAGCAATTAAAATTTCTGTTAATTTATCGTTATTATTCTTAGTGATAATATCTTAACAGGTTTATTGGACATTCCGCAATGTATTTATTATAAGTATTATTAAATTTATTCTGCGTAATTTATTATTTTTCAAATAGTTAATATCTCTAATTTTATTTAATTCAAACATTAATAAATTATTACGAAAATACTGGCACAAAGTTACAGATACACACCCCAAAATACATCAGTATAAATACCTATTTTTTCTTTTTTATAAGCACTTGTACTGATTTCTAATACCAAGTTGCATTCAAAGATGTAATATTGAGCTGAATGCTTACTTGGTATTATGCCGAACCGCTTTCATTGAAATTTAAGAATTAAATTGCACGTATGAAAGCAACTCGGTATAAATATGAAAACAAAAAATTGAATAAATGATACCGATAGCATATATGTATTAGTCCAATCTGAAAAGCAAGTAAATTGGACTAAACATCTATTGCATCGGCATTACCTTTGTAAATTTATACAACTGTTTTGGACTATTTTATAAATACAAATGGTATAACAACGAGGCAGAGCAAGAGGTATCAAAAAATGCTTCGGTTAAGGTAAGTGATAACAAGACGCTTAGAATATTAATTCCAGCCCTTGTTTCGCTTAAATGGAGTTTGTCCGTAATATTAAGTATAAATATTATTTTTGATTTGAGATTTTTGATTTAAGATTGAAAATCAGCTTTTATACCAAGTTGCATTCAAAGATATAATCTTGTTTTACCTCTGCTAATAATGCTTACTTGGTATTATGCCGAGCTGCTTTCATTGAAATTTAAGAATTAAATTGCACGTATGAAAGCAACTCGGTATTAAATCATAATTCTTAATTCTAAAATCTTAAATTATTTCAAAAATCTTTGATATTACAGACAGACGCTAAATAGCTTTTTTAAGTTTGGAATTGTTTTAATTTCCCGTTCAGTATTTCATTTATTTTTTCTATGGGAATTCTTTGCTGTAACATTGAGTCCCTTTCGCGGATAGTAACCGTGTTATCGTTCAATGTATCGTAATCGAGGGTTATGCAAAAAGGAGTACCAATCGCATCCTGACGGCGGTAACGCCTGCCGATAGCATCTTTTTCGTCGTACTGGCACATATAATCCACTTTCAGGCGATCAAATATTTCACGGGCTTTTTCGGGTAAACCGTCTTTTTTTACTAATGGAAGTATTGCAACTTTTATAGGAGAGAGAATGGGTGGTATTTTCAAAACAACACGTTCGGAGCCGTCTTCAAGCTTTTCTTCGGTATAAGCATGGCTTAAAACTGCGAGAAAAGTTCTGTCCAAACCAATTGATGTTTCAACAACATAAGGAACATAGCTTTCGTTAGTTTCGGGATCGAAATATTGCAATTTTTTACCTGAAAATTTCTGATGCGCGTTAAGGTCGAAATCTGTTCGGGAATGTATGCCTTCCAATTCCTTAAAACCAAAAGGAAATTCAAATTCAATATCGGCTGCTGCATTAGCGTAATGAGCAAGTTTTTCGTGATCGTGGAAACGGTATTTATTTGCAGGAATACCTAGCGAAAGATGCCATTTCATGCGTTCGTTTTTCCAGTGATTATACCAGTTCATTTCTTCACCCGGCTTTATAAAAAACTGCATCTCCATTTGTTCAAATTCGCGCATGCGAAATATAAACTGGCGCGCTACAATCTCGTTGCGAAAAGCTTTTCCTGTTTGCGCGATGCCAAAAGGTATCTTCATCCTGCCTGTTTTCATCACGTTAGTGAAGTTCACGAAAATTCCCTGAGCGGTTTCGGGGCGAAGGAAAATCGTATCAGCTCCTTCTGCTGTAGATCCCATTTGAGTTGCAAACATTAAATTAAATTGCCTGACTTCCGTCCAGTTACGGGAACCCGACACGGGACAAGCTATTTCAAGCTCTTCGATAAGCGATTTAACATCCGCAAGATCGTTTTTTTCAAGAGAAGAATACAGCCTATGACCTATTGCATCCATTTTTGCTTTATATTCGACCACTCTTGGATTTGTACTTACAAATTGCTCTTTGTCGAATGCTTCACCAAAGCGTTTTGCAGCTTTTTCAACTTCCTTATTTATTTTATCTTCTATTTTTGCAATATAATCTTCCACGAGAACATCTGCCCGATAGCGTTTTTTAGAATCTTTGTTATCAATTAAAGGATCATTGAAAGCATCCACATGCCCTGAAGCCTTCCATACCGTGGGATGCATAAAAATAGCCGCATCAATTCCCACAATGTTTTCATTAAACTGCACCATTGCTTTCCACCAGTATTCGCGGATGTTTTTTTTAAGTTCGGAGCCGTACTGACCGTAATCGTAAACAGCGCTAAGACCATCATATATTTCACTCGAGGGAAATACAAACCCATACTCTTTGGCATGGGAAATTACTTTTTTGAAAATATCTTCATTGTTTGCCATAGTGCAAAAGTAAAAAAGTATTTTTATATAGGCGGATTAATTAATAACTGAAGTTATGCAAATATAATAAAAAAGAGATTCCTCATTCCGCGGAGTTTACACTGAACAAAGTGAATGTGCTCCATTCGGA
>JAAXXA010000545.1 GCA_013334735.1 Bacteroidota bacterium | reverse complement strand
TGGATGGACGGCAAAAAAAGCGGCAGTGATCAAAGCAACCACAGCGTTTTTAGGTGAAATTTTTCTTATCAATATATATACTAAGATTGAGTTTGCAATATGTAGCAAGATGTTGTTTAAATGAAATATAAAAGCATTACCTCCTCCGATCTTATATTCCAAAGCATAAAACAGCATAGTAAGCGGCTGGTAATTATTAACATAAAATTGAGTAAAAAACAATTTAATATTTGCCCAATACAAATCTTTAACGTGGTTGTTTTCGATTATATAAACCTGATCATCCCAATTAAAAATGAAATCAAATTTGACCGCTTTAAAATAGATAGCAAATGTTGTAAGGACAACAATAGCTAAACCATACCATAACCATCTGCTATTGCTGCTTTTTCCAATTATTTCAATTGGTTTATTTTGCTGTGGCAGTTTCTTTTTGTTTCTGTCTTTTTGGTTCATTATTACTTATAATTGCAGGTTGATAGTATTGTGAAAACCTAAATTAAAGGCACAAAAGCACTTTTTTGATTGTAAAAATAACAATTTATTTATTTATGAATAATTAGCCATTAAATAATTAGTTTTAAATAATACCTAAGAGGAAGCTAGTGTTTGATGCGAAAAGTTCAGTTTCAGTCCGCCTGTGGCGGATGCACAGCAATAAAAAAGCAGAGTTTATCTTTATAAATGATGATTTTTTTCGCAAGCGTAACGAAGAACTTAGCGAAGCGATTTCACGAATACTATAAAAAATTATACAATTTATGAGTAAAATGGACTTTTCGTGCAAACAATAAATAAAAATTGTATATTTGTCTCTACAAAACTAATTAATAAATCTTCTCATAATGGCAACTGCAAAAAACATTAGTCCAAAAGATAATACCAAAAGCCTTGATTTTCATATAAAAAATGTACTGCTTGGCAACAGGCGTTTTGAAAATGTGTATCAGTCGTTAACCCGCATGATACTTGGTGATAGTCATAAAATGGAAAAAGTAACGGTAAACGGGCGTTATACTTACGATTTCAAGATTTTCAGGCAGGGCCCCAAGCATATTATCGGCATGTACGACGAGGTGAACAGTTTTGTTTCTTTTGTTAAAGATGCTGCCGAAGGCGGTTCTTCTAAAGAAATGGCTTTTATACTTATTGGTGAACCCGGAAACGGTAAAACATTTTTCGTGGATCATCTGAGCTATTTGTACCGAAACTTTATAGCACAGCAGGAAAATCGCAGATATACTTTCAAATTTATCAACCTTGATAAAATCGGGGGCTATGGTAAAATTTTTCAGATAGAATCACAGACTTATGAAGATCCTTTAGTGCTTGCAATGAATTTATCTGACACAAAAACTGACAATATAAAATTACTTGCAGAAGCCGGTTTTAAAGATAAACAGATAGACGAATTTTATAAAAACTACCGCCCTCTTGGTTCGTGTACATATTATATTTTGAACCAGATCCGAAATTATTGCAATGGAGATATTGAAGAAATGAAGAATTTTATTGAAATAGTACCCGTTCCCGTAAGCGAATCGAGAGGTACTATAACGGGGAAATATGCAGCCAAAGATAAAATTACTTCTTCGGCTGCCGACCTTATAGGCGAAGAATCAATTACCCGACTTTTACATATTACCGAAACGGATAATCCTTACAGGTTTGATTTACGCAGAGGAGCGCTGGCAAGAGTTGCAGGAGGAGGAATACATTTTGCCGATGAAATTTTTAAAAATAAAAGAGATCTTGTACAGGTTTATCTTGGCGTTATACAAAACAGAACTATCGAAATGGAAGGCTACAAATGGCCCTTAGATACCTTGGTAGTGGCTACAAGCAACAATTCCGAATTTGGAAGATTCCTTGACGAAAAAGAACAGGCGCCAATAGTTGACAGATGCAGACTGACTTATATGTCGCATAATACTAATTATAAATTGCAGCAGGAACTCACATTCTATGCAATAGGAAACAGAGATAAAACAACTTTTACCAACGAAAAATTACATATCGATCCGAATTTGAATTATGCAATTTCTGTAGCGGTTGTATTAAGCAGGATGCCTAATTCAGACAAACTCACACCCGTTGAAATGATGAAACTTGCTGCGGGAGATGTAGCCGGCGAAAAAAGTATTAAAACATTGAACGAAGTAATAAACGACCTGAACAATGATCCCGATATTACAAAACGTTTCGGTCAGAAAGGTCTTGGACATCGTAATCTTGGACGCGCGCTACAGATGTTGCTTGAAAGAAGCGAAACACAGGAAGGTCGTTGCATGTATGCAGGCGATGTATTCAGGGCGGTTGAATCAGTTATCCTTGATTATGTTCAGGATGCTAACGACAGGGTTAAATATTTCAATGATATAAAAATTGCAAAAGAGCTTTACAGGAAAAATGTTATGACTACTATTTTCAACGCTTATATGGACGAACCGAATGCTGTTGAAAAAGATGTGATGGGCTACGTAAACATGATCATTGGAGTTGATGCTAAAAACCTTGGCGCTGATAAAATATGGACATATCAGGATCCTCAGACAGGTAAACTTGTTCCGCTCCGTATTGATGAAACCTTTATCAATAGCGTGGAAGAACGATTAGGTTTAAAAAACGATGAACAGAAACAAAGCTTTCGCACCACTATTACCAAGATATACGGACAGAAGATGATTAAAGATCCATCATACAATTTTATGGATAATAACGATTTGGTAAAAGCCGTAACCGATGTCCGCCTTAAATCGGATATAGCAGGAGCAGGAAGCCTTATAGGAGCTTTATCAAACCGCACCAACGAAGAAAATCAAAAGTTATACGGCAGAATGATCGACACTATGGTCA